>JAJRSN010000139.1 GCA_024278715.1 Calditrichota bacterium | reverse complement strand
TGAACAACGATAGTATTATAATAGATGGAATATTTCAAGGGGCTTGTTCTCCAAAACAGAATAAAGGACTTTTTCCAGAAGTCCATTGAAAACAACCGGCTTGCGCACGCTTATTTGTTTTACGGCGGAGAGGGACGCGGAAAAGAAGCCTTTGCCCTGAATTTGGCAAAGACGCTCAATTGTCAGTCCGACTCTCATCGCCCGTGCGGCGAATGCGCGAATTGTCAGCGGATTTCTCATTTTAATCATCCGGACGTGAGATTTCTGTTTCCGGCTCCTAAAAATTTAAAATCCGATCAAATAAAAAAAATTATTCAGACAAAAGTAAAAAATCCCTATGCCGCTTTAAGCATTCCGGGGGGTAAAAACATCTCGATCGATCTGATTCGGGAGCTTAAAGAAGAAGCCAAATTCGGATCATTTGAAGGCGGTTACCGCGTGGTTATCATTTCCGGCGCCGAATATTTTTCACGCGAGGCGGCAAATTCTTTTTTAAAACTTTTGGAGGAACCGCCGGAACAATTTATCATTATTTTAATCTCCGAAACGCTGCACGCGCTTATCGACACCATTCGTTCACGCTGTCAGCCCGTTTATTTTCCCGAATTTACCGACGATCAAATTATCCGAATCGTTTCGCAATACGATGATGTTGACCGTGATATTAAGCCTTTAATTCGGATGGCGCGTCACAATTTAAAACGCATTTTTGCCATTCTGCACAAAGGATACGCGGAGCAAAAGGAATGGGTCTATCAGTTTTTGCGCGCCGTGGCGGTGGAAAATTATTTTCACCTCAACGAGCTGATCGAAAGCGTTCGTTACAAGGGAGGACAGGCATATTATTTGGACCTGCTGAACATTTTAAGCAGTTGGTTTCAGGATACCCTGCATATCGGTCACGAATCTTTAGATAATCAGATAATAAATATCGATCTTAACGAATCGGTACAGCGTTTTGCTCAATCTTTTCCAAATGTTCAGGTTGATAAAGTTATCGAAGTCATTGAAAAAGCGTACAAGGCAATTGAAAACAATGCACATCCTATTTTAACACTGATGAACCTTGGTATTGAGATTCACGGTCTATTGGGACCATTGAGAGAACTCAAGGAGGCAACATGACACCTGAGATTTTGGAGATAGAATTTAAAGGGAGCAAGCGCGTTCCTTATTTTAACCCCAAAGCGATAAAAGTAAAGCCCGGCGACTACGTTATTGTGGAAGCCGATAAAGGAATCGATCTGGGACGCGTTAACAAAATCGGGAGGTTGGTAGCATTAATCCAGATCAAAGGCAAGCCTAAAAACGTAATTCGCAAGGCGGCGCCCGAAGACCTGGAAAAGCTTAAGGAAAACCGCCAGAAAGAAGCCATGGCTTTTTTAGTAGGGCGTGAAAAAATCAAAAAGCACAATTTGAATATGAAGTTGGTGGATGTTGAATATCAATTCGACAACAACAAGTTAACCTTCTATTTTACAAGCGATAAACGCATCGATTTCCGCGCCCTGGTACGCGATTTAGCCGCCAAATACCGCACACGCATTGAGCTGCGGCAGATCGGCGTCAGAGACGAGGCGCGTCGTCTCGGCGGATTGGGCGTTTGCGGCAAACCGTTGTGCTGTTCCTGTTTTATGCACGAATTTGAACCGATTACCACTCAATACGCGCGGATTCAACATCTTCCGCTCAATCCCTGTAAATTAACAGGAGTTTGCGGCAGGTTAAAATGTTGTCTGCTTTTCGAAAAGACTTTTTACGAATGCAGTTTGCAAAAATTTCCTCCGTTGGAAACCAAAGTTCAGACCGACCGCGGCGACGCTGTTGTGGAAAAAGTGGATATTTTCAAAGAATTGATTTACCTGCGTTACATCCGGGAAGACGAAGTGGAAGCCATTTCTCCCGAAGAATTCAAAGAAATCCAAAAGGAACCCGTTTATGCCCCGGCAGAAGTATGACGTTGTGATTATCGGCGGCGGTATTGTCGGCATGGCTACCGCTCTCAAATTAAGCGCTCAGACCAAAGCCCGGATTGCGGTGCTCGAAGCGGAAAATCGTGTTGCCGCCCATCAGACAGGCAACAACAGCGGCGTAATTCACTCCGGACTTTATTACCGCCCGAATTCATTGAAAGCCCGCAACTGCGTTGAGGGTCGCAAAGCCATGTACGCCTTTTGCGAAACGCACGGAATTCCTTATGAACGCTGCGGAAAAGTTGTGGCGGCAACAGAAGAAGATGAAATCCCGCGTTTAAAAGACCTTTACGAACGCGGCACGGCGAACGGACTAAAAGGATTAAAATGGCTGAACGCCGAAGAATTAAACGAGTACGAACCGCACCTGAACGGAATTGCCGGTTTGCTTGTTCCCGAAACCGGTATTGTCGATTACGGAAAAGTTACCGAAGCCATGGCTAAACTGGTTCGGGAAGCCGGTCACGATGTGTTTTTAAACCATCGCTTCCAATCGCTGATTAAACACGCGGATTATTTGGAAGTAGTTACAAACGCGGGAACTTTTCAAACAGGCTATCTCGT
>JAJRSN010000138.1 GCA_024278715.1 Calditrichota bacterium | reverse complement strand
TTGGGGTAAACAGGGCGAAAGAAGAAGCAAATCGGGGCGGATTTCTTTCCATGCCTGTCCGGTTTTTCCTTTTTCCAATAAAACGTAATCGATTTTTTTCCCCTGAGCAATTTCCGCCGCCTTCAGCCCGGCGGGACCTCCGCCGATGATGATAAGTTCTTTTTGAATCGTTGTACTCGCCATTATCCGATCTCTTTGCCCTCTGTTATTTTTTAAGATTTGGATTGCTGCCCGTGTCTCGCTTCATCCATAATGCGGCATGCTTCCATGATCACATTCATGGTGGAATTTTGAATATTCCGTTCTACTTTTACGGGTTTGGACTGGAATTGAAAAGTGCCTTCATCCAAAGCCACCAGCTCGTACATGGCTTCTTCCCCTTTTTTGCCTCCGCTTTCGGCATACCAGAGCTGACCGTTTTTAATGTAAACGGTTCCGTTGCTTTTACCGGTAACGGTCAGAACTCCGGTCTTCTTGTTCAGGTTTAACATTTGAACAACCTCAACCAGAGAAAGATCCTTCAGATCTCCGGAAAATCCCTTTTGCCTTTCCCCGGTATCTTCAATTTTCTTTAAATTTTTTGTTCTGGCTAAAAGTTCTTCCACCCGCTGTAACAATTGCTTTCGATCGATCGGCTTACTCAAATATTCGTCTGCGCCTGCCCGGAAGCCGCGAATTTCCATTTCCGGATCATCGAAAGAGGTTAAAAAGATGAAAGGAACCAGGGGAATCTCCGAATTCTCACGAATCATCCAGCAAAGTTCAATTCCGTCCATCTGGGGCATCATCACGTCGGAAATAATCAGGTCCGGTTTTTCTTTGTTCGCCAGCTCAAAGGCTTTTTCTCCGTTTTCGGCTTCGATGATTTCGTAATCGTTTCCCGATCTGCTGAGCGTAATATTTAGTAAACGTAGCACATTGGGATTATCGTCCACAATGAGAATTTTGGCTCCCATGCCAAACTCCAATTTGCATTACTGCCTGTGTTTAAAATAATTAATATTCAATTTTTTCACCGCGCCTGCTTCATCAAGACGGCGAACGGGCGTATTATGAGGCGCACCGGTCAATACTTCTAAATTGTCGTCAATTTCCTGGTTTATTTGAAGCATAATTTTCACAAAAGCGTCCAGCATCTCTTTACTTTCGCTTTCGGAAGGTTCGATCATCAAGGCTTCTTTAACAATCAGCGGAAAATAGATCGTCGGGGGATGCATGCCGAAATCCAGCAGACGTTTGGCAATATCGAGAGCTTTGGCGCCTCGTTTTTTCTGATTTTCGGCGGAAACGACAAATTCGTGCATTGTGGGTGCCGGATATTGGATTTCAAAAATATCTTTAAGCTTAGCCTTCAAATAATTCGCATTAACGATGGCATGTTTACTGATTTGCGGCAAACCCTTGTTGCCCACGATGCGCAGGTAAATATAGGCTCTGACAAAGATGGCAAAATTTCCGAAAAACGAATGAACTTTACCGATGGAATTCGGCAGATCTTCTTTAAGAACAAATTGTTCCCCGTCTTTATCAATGATGGGCAAGGGTAAATACTCTTTTAATTTGTCGTTAACGGCTACGGGACCGGAGCCGGGTCCTCCTCCGCCGTGGGGAGTGGAAAAACTTTTATGTAAATTGATATGCATTACATCGAAACCCGTATCCGCAGGACGAACGATACCAAAAAGCGCGTTTAAATTTGCTCCGTCCATGTACATTAAGGCATCTACCACATCCATAATTCGGCGGATTTCTTTAAGCTGTGTTTCAAAGATACCCAGCGTACTCGGATTGGTCAACATTATTCCAGCCGTGTTTTCATCGGTTTTTGCTTTTAAATCTTCAAGGTCAACCAGTCCGGAGGCGGTGGAACGTACGGTTTTTATTTTAAAGCCGGAAATAGCAGCCGAAGCGGGATTTGTTCCGTGGGCGGAATCGGGCACTAAAATAAATTCCCGGTTTCTTCCCTTCATTTGATGATATTTTTTCATGAGCAGCAACCCGGTTAATTCGCCCTGAGCGCCTGCGGCGGGTTGTAACGTAATGCCGGTAAAACCGGATATTTCTTTTAAATACTCCTGTAATTCGTACATCAATTGCAAAGCTCCCTGCGCCTTTTGCAAAGGCTGCTCCGGATGAAGCCGAGCAAAGCCCGGCAAAGCGGCTACTTGTTCGTTGATTTTCGGATTGTACTTCATTGTACAGGAGCCCAGAGGATAAAAAGATTTATCGACATGATGATTTAATGTGGATAATTCCACAAAATGGCGAATGATCTCATTTTCCGCCAGTCGCGGCAGATCGGCTGACTTTTCGCGCAGATGTTCTTTTGGAATTAAACTTGTCATTTCTTTTTCGGGAACATCTATTTCGGGCAAGGGATGTCCCTCGCGACCTTCTTTACTTAGTTCAAAAAGCAGTTTTGTGTACATGAATCACTCCTTTTCGATTTTACGTTCGGAAATCGTAACACTGTAATTCTTCTGTTTGGCGATTTCAATACACTGATTAACATGGTGTAAAATTGAATCGGCATCCTGATTTTTTAGCTCATCCCCGCTTGCCGTTACCACTCCCACCTTTACCATTAAATTCTGCAATTCCGTTATTTTTCTTTTTCCGGGATGCAACGTTTCCAGAATTTCTTCATCCAGATAATCCGTGCTTGAAAGAACGACACGGATGCGTTCGGACTCGATATACGCACCTTCCTGATCGGTGTGCGGCATCAAAACGTAAAACAAACCCTCGGAAGAGCGCGCCAGAATATCGGCTTTTCTGGTTTTGGTTAACAGAAAATTCGCCATTTTCATCAGAATGTAATTTCCGAGCTGATGCCCTAACATTTCGTTCAATTGATCAAAGTTCTCGATGTAAACAATCGCCAGAGAAAGATCCGCGCCATAGCGGGCGGCAATCTGAATTTCTTCTTTTAATCGAATTTTGAAAAAATTGAAATTGTACAATCCGGTCAACTGATCGATCATCGGATTTTCGCTGACCACCTGAGAGTGTTCCAGAAAGGCTTTCAATTCCTTCTGAATTTTCTTCGTCGTTTGCGCCAGACGGTGATTTTCGTCTTTCAACATTCTTAGAATATCGTTCCGTTTGATGATGCTTTTAACGCGCGCCACCAATTCCTTGGAATTGAAGGGCTTTAACAAATAATCGTCTGCTCCCAATTGCAATCCTGTAACGCGGTCGGTGGGCTGGACGTAATTCGCAGTCAGAAAAACAATCGGAATATCGCGTGTGTTGTGCTTGGATTTCAAGATTTTGCATGCCTCAAAGCCATCCATGACCGGCATTTTTGCATCGAGAATGATGATATCGGGTAATTCCTTTTCCGCGATCTCAATGGCTTCTTTCCCATTCTCCGATTTAAATACTTCAAATTCGTAGAGCGCGAAAATACGCTCTAAAGTTTCTAACATTTCTTCATTATCATCTACAATTAAAATGGATGGCATGTTTTCTTCCTGGTTTATGTGACAACGGATTTCATAATTTTTACATACTGATCTAATTCGTCAACGGAACGCTTTTCGGTTACTGCGATTAATAAATGATTTTTCATGTTTTCACGATCCGGACAAACTCCCGCAAGAACTCCCGCCTCCATAAATTTATTAATTACCAGCCCGGTTTCAACCGGTAGTTTTATTGTAAATTCTTTAAAGAACGGGGCATTGGAGGCAAGCGAAATCCCGGGAATTTCCGCCAGTTTTTCGGCTAAATAGTGCGCCTTTTGCAGGCAGAGACCGGCGACCTTCTTCAGTCCGTTTTTACCCATTGCCGAAAGATAAACGGCTGCTCTAAGCGCTAATAAACCGGAATTTGTGCAGATGTTCGATGTCGCTTTTTCTCTTCTAATATGCTGCTCCCTTGTTTGTAAAGTGAGTACGTACCCGCGCTTTCCGTCCACATCCAAGGTTTCGCCGGCAATGCGTCCCGGCATTTTACGAACCAGATTTTCTTTGACCGAAAACAGCCCGACGTATGGACCGCCGAAATTCAGGGGATTGCCGAGAGCCTGCCCTTCCGCAACCGCCACTTCGGCATTAAACTCGCCAGGCGTTTTCAAAATTCCCAACGAAATCGGATCGTAATTGTAAATTAGCAGCGCTTTTTTGC
>JAJRSN010000137.1 GCA_024278715.1 Calditrichota bacterium | reverse complement strand
ATGGAGGGTATTAAAAACGGTCTGGAAGGGCTGAAACCGATTATGGAAAATCTTGGCAAACCGGTCACCATAACATTGTCTCATAAAACACCGTTGAACGAGTAAGATCGAGATCCTATTATGAGCAAGCGCGGTTCCCAAAGTTTTTTACCGACTCTGTTTCCCTTTTTGAGTATTTTAACCTGTACTGCCGGGGTACTGTCATTTATTATTATTTCCATAGGCGTGGTTTCCATTCTGGCACCGAGTATCATTGTAAAATCCAAGGATGTGGTGGTTACCAAACGGAAAAAACCCGTGTATGTGGAATGTCATCCGGACCATTTGGTGCTTGTTCAGAAGCAGAAGAAAGTTGATTACTATGTTATCGATGATCCGGAATCGGAATACGGACTATTTTTAAAAAGGGTTCAACAAAAAGCGGATAGTTTATATATCGTTTTTGCCGTGTATCCCGACGGAGAACGGACGTTTCGCAAAGCCTACAGCATGGTCAATCATTTTAATGAGCGGGCGGGGAAAAAGGGTCCGGTAATAGATGTGGGCTATGAACCGTTTAATCGAGGTTGGCACTTAAAGGCTAAGTAAGGATTAATAAAGATGGCTCGAAAACGAAAACGTCCCGTAACAGGGTTTAGTTTTAATATCGATTCGTTAATGGACATAGTTACCAATATTGTCGGTATGCTAATCATCATTGGCATTATCAGCAGCCTTACTTTACGAACCAAAGAATTTGTTTTTGAAACGCCGATGGTTTATAACACTCAAAAAGAAAGCGTTATTTTTGAGTGCCGTAATAATCAGATATTTCCCGTATCCATAGACGAAGATAATTACTATCTCCATACTTACGCGGCATTTCAGGAAGTATTATTGCCGCGACCCGGGGTTTCCGGTGAAAGTATTTCTGATATTCGCAAACCCGAATCCGAATTTAATCAGATACTTAAAAAACTCGATCCAAAAAAACAATTTCTTTATTTTATTGTGCGCTCGGATAGTTATGAAGTATTCCGGGAAGCAAGAAAACTTGCCTGGGAAAAAAAGGTGGAGGTCGGCTGGACTCCTAAGCCGAAGGATGAGGTAATCCTTTTCTCACCCTACGGAGAAGAGACGAAAGTTGTTGATTAATGACGAGTTAAAAAACTAACTTGATTTTTTACCGAAAAACAGAGCCTGAAGTTGGGTATGTTATGAAATCCGCTATAAAATCGATCGCTGTTTGGAGCGTTGTTCTAATTTTGTTCTGGTCGTGCGATACGGGGACAAAACGGGAGCATTCGCAAGTAGCCGCCCTGCAAATAAATGATAAGCAGGTGGTTCATCATAAGGGCGTGCTGGACCTTTTGCCGATTAACAGTCACCAAATCGTATCGATCGGAAGAGACAGCCTGCTGATAGCCTGGGATATTGACTCCGGTAAATCGATTAATTTTAAACGATTGCCAAAACAACCCGTTCGTTTGGCGAGTACCGCGGAGAAAAAGGCGTTATGGGTAGTGTGTGAAAACGGAGTAATTTATCGGCTTAATTTAAATGATTTGAGCATTCGCGAAACAATTCCCACGGTATTGAAAGATATTCGGGGATTAACGTTTTCAAAACCGTTAAAATTGTTTTTCGGCAACGGCGACAGGGAATTATTTCGTTTTAATCCACTGGTTTCTAACATAGAATTACTTTCAACTTCCACGGGAAGTCGCTCCTCCGTGAGCGCTCACGGGCTTCAGCCTTTGCTGGCGATCTTTACCGGTGCTAAAATAAGAATTATCGATGCCAGGACGTTTAAAGCGGTTACATCGATAAAATTACCTGGTTTTCGTACGCAGAAAAAAAATCAGAGATTCGTTAAGTTCGCAGGCATTAATTCTTTTATCGCCGCTTACGGAGAAAATGTCTGGATCGGCGACTGGAAGACAAGAAAAGTAAAAAAGCAGTTAAAAACGCATCTTGCGCCGATAACCTCTTTGACCGTTTCGTACGACGGAAAGCTGGCTGCCACGGGATCGATGGACAAATCGATTAAAATTTGGGAAATTCCTTCGGGCAATTTAAAAGCGTCTTTGTACGGGCACTTTTTTACGGTGAACGCGCTTGCCTTTACGGATTCCGCAAGAATATTGATTTCCGCCTCCGAGGACGCCGGTTTGCTGGTGTGGGATTTGCTGCAAAGGACGCAGAGATTGCGGTTGGGTTCATTGGAAATTGCTTCTAAAAATCCGTGGCGCTTAAATGTGGAACGCGTCACTCCCGCTCGTTCGTTTAAAGTGGGAAGCGAAGAATACAATGTAGCCGACCCCAAAACAAAACTTTTAAAAGTAAAGGCTAAAATAGAAAACATCGGCGAATCGGATGCCATGTTTTTTTCCTCCAATTTATTTTTGATAGCTCCCGATAAAAGCCAATTGCGCTGCGTGGGATTGGAAGGTTACGTGGCGCTTGGTCCCAAAGCCTATTTTAAAAGACGACTTTCACCGGGAGAGTCAATAAAGGGAAATTTTATTTTCATAATCACGCCGCCCTATCAAAATTACTCTTTTACCTACGAAACGCTAAAACCGATTCCGCTTAAACAGTATTGATTTTGTCGTTGTTCCGGCGACCCGCCTTCGCAAACGACTTTCTTCCTGTTCGTTTTTAATGGTTTTTGCGCCTGTTCAGTCAGCCAAAAACGGCGTTTTAAATTATCCGAATTTAGCAAACCCGGAAAAAATTAGGCACGGAGTTTGAAAAATTGCGGCAACTTTTACTGATTGCGCTCGTAGTCCAAACATATTAAAGCAAGGATAAAAAGAACAGGAAGAAAAGATGAAATTCATATTGTCATTAGTGCTTGTCGGACTACTATTTTTGCAAACGCTGTGGTCAAATGACGAATATTCAAGGAAGACATGCTTTGCTTACCGGGTAAAATCGGAATCTCCGAAAATCGACGGTCGTTTGGACGATGCCGCCTGGAAATCGGTTCCTTATCAGGATTCTTTTGTTCAGATCAATCCCGTTGAAAACATTCCCCCTACCGAAAAAACAAATTTTAAAGTGGTCTATGACGATCGTAACATCTATTTTGCGATTATGGCTTACGATTCTGAGCCGGACAAGATTGAAGCTTTGCTATCGCGCCGCGACGATGTGGATAACAGCGATTTTATCGGCATCGGTCTGGATAGCTATTTTGATCGACGCACGGCTTTTGTTTTCGGCGTAAACGCCGCGGGAGTCAAATATGATGCGATCATTTCTGAAGACGGCAACAATCAGGACGAAAGCTGGGATCCCGTTTGGGAAGTTAAGACAATGGTTACGGATTCCGGATGGACCGCCGAAATGCGCATTCCTTTTAATCAGATTCGTTTTGCCGATAAACAGAGCCATACCTGGGGATTCCAGGTTTACCGGAAAATTTATCGCAAGCAGGAAGAAGACATGTGGCAATACATATCCAAAGACGCCGCGGGTGTGGTTTCTTATTTTGGCGACCTGAAAGGTCTGGAAGGCATTAAGATGCCGCTGAGGATGGAATTGCTGCCTTATTCGTTAAGCAGCATGCACACTTTTCAGGCTGAAAAAGGCAACCCTTTTACAGACGGCAGGGACTTCCGGTTTGATTTCGGTCTGGACGGAAAGGTTGGGATTACCGGAGATCTGACGATGGATTTCACGATTCTTCCGGATTTCGGGCAGGTGGAAGCTGATCCGTCGGAAGTCAATTTATCGGCTTTCGAGACCTTTTTCGAGGAAAAGCGCCCGTTTTTTATTGAAGGCAAAAATATCTTTGAATTTCCTCTTGCCATCGGCGACGGGGATATGGCGCAGGAAAAGATCTTTTATTCCAGACGCATCGGACGCAAAGCACACTACTACCCCGATGAAGAAGACGGCTTTCCAAACGATTATGTGAATATGCCGGATCAAACCCGGATTTTGGGCGCCGCAAAAATTAGCGGTAAAACAAGCGGCGGTTGGTCAGTCGGAATTCTTGACGCGGTCACAAATTCGGAACGGGCTGATATCGAATATCAGGGGAAAAAACGTAAGGTAACCGTTGAACCTTTGACAAACTATTTGGTCAGCCGGCTGCAAAAGGATTTCGATCAGGGCAATACTTCGCTCGGCGGAATTGTTACAGCCACCAATCGCGATATTCGTGACGATCACCTTAAATTCTTAAACCGTTCTGCTTATACCGGCGGCATCGATTTTCGCCATCAGTGGGATGATAAAACGTACTTTTTTAATTTTAAACTTTTTGGCAGCTATTTAAAAGGCGATCCCGAAGCGATCGAACTGGTTCAAAAATCTTCGGCTCGCTATTTTCAAAGACCGGACGCCGATTACGTTAAGCTGGACACCACGCGCACCTATCTTACCGGCAACGGAGGAACCATAAACATCGGTCGAATCGGCAACGGAAGATGGCGTTTTGCAACCGGAGGCATCTGGCGTTCGCCGGGATTAGAGTTAAATGATATCGGCTTTTTACGAAGAGCCGATCAAATCATGAATTATGTCTGGATCGGTTACCGGATTAATAATCCGGTGGGCATTTTCCGCCGCGTTAATATAAACTTTAACGAATGGCAGGGCTGGAATTACGGCGGCGATCGTTTATTTAACGGCGGCAACATTAACGGCGGCGTACAATTCACAAATTTATGGGGAGTATATATCGGCGTTAATCGGGAACAGGACGGATATTCGCCGCATTTACTCCGAGGCGGTCCCCTGGCTCGAAATACCGGAGGCTGGAATTTCTGGATGAACGTCTATAGCGACGAGAGCAAAAATACCCAGATCGGTTTTTCATTAAGAAACCATATCAATGACGATAAGATATCTAAATCTTTCCGTTTACGTTTAAAATTGTTTCAAAAGGTCAATACTCAGCTCAATTTCAGATTGAGTCCTTTTTACAGCTATAACCGCGACAATCTGCAGTATATTACAACGGAAGAATTTAACGGACAGGACCGATACATCTTCGGGAGAATTGTCCAGAACACTTTCGGCTTTGTTTTTCGTCTGAACTACAGTCCCACGCCTCAGCTTTCAATTCAATATTACGGGCAGCCGTTTATTTCTTCCGGTAAATACAGCCATTTTAAACATATTACCCGACCGAGAGCAAAGGGCGACGACCGTTACGAAGAATATTCGGCTCAACAAATTTCTTATGATCCGGATGATGAAAGTTATCGGATCGATGAAAACACCGACGGTAACGCGGATTATTCGTTTGGTTTCCCTGATTTTAATTTTAAGGAATTCCGTTCCAATATGGTGGTTCGCTGGGAATACAAACCCGGATCGATTCTGTTTTTGGTCTGGGCTCAAAATCGAACCGGCTTTGATGAAACCGGAGACTTTGAGTTTGGTGCAAATTTTAGACAGTTATTCAATGTTCAGCCGGATAATGTTTTTCTCGTAAAATTGAATTACTGGTTTTCCATTTGAATTTGTTAAACAGGCAAGAAAAATTCTTGACATTTGTTTATAAACTTTTTTATCTTTATAATAATTAAAATTAAAAAACTGTTTAATCAAAGTAGCGGCAGGGCAAATAAACCGGTTGTTAAAAATCAAAGCGAAATACCGGCGATAAAAAGTTTACTCTGCCCGCTGCATTCGACTTTAAGTAAAACAAGTTCGGTAAAAAAGAACGCCGATTTTCAGATTTTGTTGAAGTATTTGAGAAAAGCAAAGGAATGTGAATAAAAAAAGGATTTATCCTCCCTCCTAAAATCAAACCCTCAACATCATCCTACGGCTCCACATTTTTTGTGTGGAGCCTTTTTTGATACGATATTTTTATTTCGCGATAATAGTCTGAAAAACAATAATACGAATCGGTTGTCAGCAGGGTTAGTGTTTTGTTAAGCTAAAAATTCTTGACTTAAAACCCTACATGTTCTATTTTTTCTTTACCATAAAAATCATGGCAGGATAAATCATGAAAAAAGCCGTTTTTTCCGTACTTTTCACAGCTTTGTTTATCGGACTGTTACAGGCTCGGGTTGTTCATCGGATTGTTGTGGAGGGGATAATTAATCCCGTGGCTACCGAATACATTAGCGATGCAATAAAAAAGGCGGAAGAAGCCGATGCGGAATTGCTGGTGATTCAGATGGATACGCCGGGCGGTTTAATGGAATCCATGCACAAAATCGTAAAAGCAATTCAGTCCTCCGGCGTTCCGGTAGTGGTTTATGTTGCGCCCAGCGGCTCGCGGGCTGGATCTGCCGGAGTGTTTATTACCTACGCCGCCCATGTTGCTGCGATGGCTCCTTCCACAAACATCGGTTCGGCGCATCCTGTTTTCGGGAGCAGTCCTACCGGAGGTCAACCGGATTCAATATCCGGCAAAACCATGATGGAAAAAGTCATAAACGATGCGGTGGCTAAAATTAAAAGTCTGGCTGAAAAGCGGGGACGTAATGCGGAGTGGGCGGAAAAAGCCATTCGCGAGAGCGCCAATATCACCGAAAAAGAAGCCCTGAAATTAAATGTTATTGATTATATCGCCCCCAGTCTCGATTCGTTACTGACCGTACTGGACAACAAAAAAATTGAACTCGATATCGGCATAACAAAAGTTGTTCATACCGCCGGCGCGCAGGTTATTACCTATAAAATGAGCTGGAGACAGCAAATACTGGATGTCCTCAGCAATCCTAACATTGCTTACATCTTGCTGATGTTAGGCATTTACGGAATATTGTTCGAATTGTACAGTCCGGGCGCAATTTTACCTGGGGTGGTGGGCGGAATTTGTTTGATCGTCGGATTGTACGCGCTTCAAACCCTGCCGGTAAATTATGCGGGTATTCTTCTTATTGTTTTTGCTATTATCTTATTTTTGCTGGAAATAAAAATTCCGAGTTACGGATTGTTGACCATCGGAGGAGTAATTTCATTGATCATGGGAAGTGTTATGTTATTTGATAGCCCGTTACCTTTCCTGCGTGTTTCTTGGCAGGTGATTTTATTTGTCGTCGGCTTGAGTGTCTTGTTTTTTGTTTTTGCCATCGGCATGGCGATTAAAACGCATCGCTCCAAGCCCACAACCGG
This sequence comes from Calditrichota bacterium, assembly GCA_024278715.1. Classification (GTDB taxonomy): domain Bacteria; phylum Calditrichota; class Calditrichia; order Calditrichales; family Calditrichaceae; genus Caldithrix. Next base: position 1,423 of record JAJRSN010000137.1, on the reverse strand, counting down.
AAGCGTCGGTTTGATAGGCGAAATCGGCGAAGTTTACAAACCCTTAAATCCCGAAGGCACCATAAAACTTCACGGAGAATTCTGGAAGGCTGTGAGCGATGTTCCCTGCAAAAGAGGACAAAAGGTCAAAGTTGTGGAATATGACGGAAGGTCTCTCATTGTAAAAGTAGAACCTTTGACCGCTGATTAAGCCGATTACTCGGATTACACAGATTGAGCGGAAGGCAGCTTATTGATGTTTAATGAGAGAATTTTACAAGAATAACAGGATATTTAGCATGATTATTTTATTAACTTAATTTACTGATTAGTGGTTTGGGTCTATTAGTTTTTAACCGAATAGAACACAAGTAAACCAAGCTTTAAAAAGGAGAGTATTATGCCACAGCTTTTAATAACTCTGGTTGTCTTTTTGCTTTTGCTAATGTCAAGCGCGATCCGCATTTTAAAAGAATATGAACGCGCCGTCGTGTTTCGTCTGGGACGTCTTTCGGGGGGTAAGGGACCTGGTATCATCTTTTTGATTCCTCTGATCGATCGAATGGTTAAAGTGAGCTTACGTACGGTTGTAATGGATGTGCCTCCGCAAGATGTGATCACCAAGGACAACGTTTCCGTTCAGGTGAACGCGGTGCTTTATTTCCGCGTGATTAATCCGGAAAAGAGCGTTGTTGAGGTTGAGAACTTCCTTTTTGCCACTTCGCAGTTAGCGCAAACAACGCTGCGCAGCGTTGCCGGACAGGTGGAATTGGATGAATTGTTGACGGAACGCGATAAAATTAACGCCAGATTACAGGAAATTATCGATCAGCATTCGGATCCGTGGGGCGTTAAGGTTTCGCTGGTTGAAGTTAAGCATATCGATTTGCCCGAAGAGATGAAACGAGCCATGGCTAAACAAGCCGAAGCCGAACGCGAACGCCGCGCAAAAGTTATTGCCGCGGAAGGTGAGTATCAGGCTGCCACCAAACTTACCATGGCTGCAAAGATTATTGATACCAGCCCTTCGGCACTTCAATTGCGCTTTTTACAAACGTTAATCGAAGTGGGTTCCGAAAAGAATTCGACAACCATATTCCCGGTTCCTATTGATTTGTTTAAACCCTTTATTGAAAAAGGGATTTTGGAAATGGCGGAGAAATCGCGAAAAGCAAGAGAAGAAGGCACGGAAGAATCCTGAAAATGAATTCCGAAAATGATGATTGAGAAATTACGGTTATCCCCCTAATGCCTTGGGGGGGTTCGTTTTAAAATCGAATAATTCTTCGCTTTTAAAAACCGGGAACAAAGAATGCGGGGAGATTATCGTTTATTTAAAAGAGGGCTTATTTTTGCGCTTGTTTTACTGACGCTCAATAGCTGCAGTCTGCGCCGGATGATTGTCCGTGAATTCACCCCTGTTTTAGAGAACGGGATGAGCGCT
>JAJRSN010000011.1 GCA_024278715.1 Calditrichota bacterium | reverse complement strand
GTTTATTTTTATTTTATGAAAAACATGCCCGAAAAAATAAAGGAAATCGTTCCGCTGCATGTATCGTATTGGAAAAAGCAAAAACCAAACAAATATTCCGGCGGACCATTTGCGGACCGAACAGGAGATCTTATTACATTTGAAACCGAGGATATAGAAAGCGCATTAGAAATCATCGAAAACGATCCCTTTATCCGGCATGATATAATTGAGAATAAATGAGTTAAAGAATGGATTGTTGAGTAATCCCGAAAATTTAAGACTTTTTTCGATCAATCTATCTGCAACAGACGGATGTTTGTTAAAGGCTAAAATCCTTCTTTTCCCGTTTAATTTTAAATCAGCCTTTAAAATATACAACTCTACATTTACCAGCCGCGTGCAACATTTCGTTTACGTCGTCGTAATCAATTTGTGTATTGCCTTAATCAAATACTAATCGCAGATTGCGCGGCAATAGAAAAATTGTCTGATAACTTATTTACATTTATTGATATAATTTGGACTGAATATATTTCAAGTTTTTCGGATACAAGGAGTAAAGCATGATTACCGAATTATCACAACACGAACTCAACAGGTTCATTGTCAAAGCCAAGGCGGCAACTTATGTCGGCGACGGCGAAGAGTGCCTTGCCTACCGCCCCGGATCGCACGATCTCCAGCTTCATGACGGCAAATTTTCTTATCTTGACAGCTACTTCGGAGGAACGGATTTCATAGGTCAGGAGGTTGTTTATTACGAAGGAACTCCTGCCTGGGCAATGAACTACCGCGGATACATTCTCGAGCCGGAACTGATAACGCCCGCGGAAGCCGGTCGGATTATTAAAGAGAGTCTTTCGGAGTTGTACAAAGAGAATCGTTTTCTTGGCGGCTTTAAGCGCGAATTTCAAAACACCGCTTATGTGGATACCAATGAAGGCGACGTGACCTCTTTTACCGGTAAAGAACGGATCATCCGGAAGGGGAAAAGAGTGTACGAACTAATTTATCACGGCGGGTTGATAAAGGAATAAAGAACAAACACTCATTGCCCGGCAAAGTATTACCCGCAATAACAATCGGGCGGGAGTAATCCTCGTTCTCCTAAAGAGGCTAAAGTTTTTAGCATTTTAAAAATTATTTCGATCTATTTCGCATTGATATTCTTTTTGCTTCTTGCTATATTTTAAAAAATCGTAAAAATAAAAACCAGCCCGCTGAAAGCTAATGAGGTTGCCATGAAAAAAACCCTATTTCTTTTACTCGTTCTTTTCTTTTTTAATAGTCTCTTTTTTCAATGCGTTAAAAAAGAAGAAGCCTTTCAGCCAAAAACAAAAATTGCTTTGGTTAACCCCAGCGCTTCGAGCCTCAAATCATTCCTGAATCTGGTCAATCATAAAATTATCGACATTCCCGACCCGCAGTTGACGGTAGTAACCTATTCCAGATATGAAACCGATTATGAAGCCATAGCTCAAAATTTGAACGACTCGCGGGCGCGAATCTACTTTCGCACAATTGACGGCGAACTGACGCGGGATAATCTGTTTCAAGAAAATCCGTGCAGCGATAGTTTTTACGATGTTTTTAAAAACACCGACGGCATTATCTTTTTCGGCGGCGCCGATTTACAACCAATATTTTATTCCCAAAAAACAAGCCTGCTGACTAAAATTGCCACTCCCTACAGGCATCTGTTCGAAATCTCGTTTTTGTTCCATCTTCTCGGCGGTTATCGGAACGAGGACTTCCGACCTTATCTGGAAGAAAAACCGGATTATGTTGTGTACGGGTTCTGCCTTGGCATGCAAACCATCAATGTGGCAACCGGCGGCACCTTGTATCAGGATATTCCGTGGGATATTTACGGAATAGAATATGTTGAAGATGTGCTCGGTTTAAATCGCAATTTAATCCACAAAAACTACTGGACAAATTTGGGCATAGCCGATGATCTGAACCGTTACAATTTTCATAAAATAAAATTATCGGATAATCGGTTTTTTGTGACAAAGTTGAAAAGGCAGCCCGCCGAACAACCATTGGTTTTAAGCTCGCATCATCAGGCTGTTAAGGAGATCGGTAAAAATCTGCAAATAGCGGCGACTTCACTGGACGGTAGAATAGTCGAGGCGCTTACCCACAAAAAATATCCGAACGTTCTGGGCGTTCAGTTTCATCCCGAAGTTTACGCGCTTTACGACAGCGCCGGAAATAATTACAGGTTTAGTCCATACGATTCGCTTTCGGTAAACGATTACGAGCTGCTTAAAAAAGATAACAGTCTGCGGTTTCATTACGATTTTTGGAAATATTTCAGCCATTTGTTTTAAACAGGATTAATAATGAAAAAATTTAATTTAGTCGGATTTTTAGCCTTAATTTCTCTCTGGCTATTAACAACAAACTGTGCTCAAAACAATCAGCCTGTTAATGGCGATATCAGCGATGTCATTTTACAGAATGCGGACGACTATTTTTCGCTTGATTTAAAAAATTATCCCAAACACGATAAGAGATTACCCATCGGCATTTTTGATTCCGGCACGGGTGGTCTGGCTGTGCTCGACGTTATCCTTAACTACGATCGGCATGATAACGCTTCAGGGCGATTCACTACAACCGGCGACGGTGTTCGTGATTTTAAAAACGAGTATTTTATTTATCTTGGCGATCAGGCTAACATGCCGTACGGAAATTATTCGAGAGAGAACAACATTCCTCTTCTTAAAGAACATATCATCAAAAATGTACATTTTTTAATGGATAATAAGTACTATCCCGATCCGGACGCCGACGCTTATAAAACCGATAAAGAATCGGTAAAAGCCATTGTAATTGCCTGCAACACTGCAACCGCTTACGGCAAAAGCGACATCGAAAAATTTTTAAGTCGGGCGAGACTGAATATGAAAGTAATCGGCGTAATCGATGCCGGAGTAAAAGGAGCGTTAAGCATCTTTAAAAAATCGGAAAGCGGAAGCATCGCTATTATGGCAACGGCGGGCACTGTATCTTCGCAGGGCTATGTAAAAACGATCAGAACACAACTGAAAAAACGGAATTACAGCGGAGTTATCGACATCTTTCAGCAGGCGGGTATAGGATTGGCGGGCGCTATCGACGGCTCCGACGATTATATCTCGCCCGCAGCCACCAGACCCCGCGCCGAATACAGGGGACCTTCCGAAAACAATCCCGATGCGGCTATCGATTTAACGATTCTAAATCGTTACGGATTTGACTGGAATGGCAACAAAATGCTTTACGAAGGCGATCGAGAACATCCCAAAAACGTTCAGATTAACTCTGTCGAAAATTATATTGCTTATCATGTGGTTTCGTTGCTGGAAAAAATACGCAAAGAGGGTAATTCCAAACCGTTGAAAGCCATCATTCTGGGCTGCACGCATTACCCGTTTTTTACTGATGTGTTTGAGCAAAATCTGACAAGACTTTACAATTACCGGGAGAACGGAAAATATATCTATCGTCCGTTTATGGCTAAAAAAGTTGCCCTGATCGATCCTTCCCTTAACACTGCTAAAGAACTTTATGCCTATCTTGACAGCTTAGAACTGTTCAATTCCGCCGATCTGTCAAAAAGCGAATTCTATATCAGCGTGCCGAATAAATTAAACAGGAATGTCCGGCTCGATTCAATGGGCAATTTCACATACAAATACAAGTACGGAAGAAAAGCGGGATTTATTCAGCAATACGTGAAACGAGTTCCCTTTAGCAAAAAGACGATTTCTCCCGATATTGCAGATCGTTTGCGTAAAAAAATTCCTTTTACTTTTGAACTTATCAAGGAATTCAATCGCAGTAATCCTAAAATGCGCGCCACCCCCGCAAGCGAGAAGTTTTAAACTCTTTTAACCCTGATAAAATAACATTGTCTATTGACAGCAACCCGATAGTTTGCCTTACAAAAAACGTTTTCACGAAATAAGGCATCGGATAAAAATTTGCAAGGAATCAGCCTAAAGGGTTCTTCCGCCGCTCCGGATTCACCTGTCTATTCGTAAAAACCAAGAGGCAGCAAACACGCTGCGCCACTTTTGCTCAGGATTTAATATCCACAAAAATCCATAATTGCTTTGGCCGTCGTTCATTATCCGTACCAGATTGGTTACATCCATTGCAAAATCGGAAGTTGCGGTAGGGGGCGGCAGTCTAAAGTCCACTTTTATATAAAAATACTTGATTAATATACTTCCGTAAAATTTCTTTGTTAAGCCGC
>JAJRSN010000136.1 GCA_024278715.1 Calditrichota bacterium | reverse complement strand
TTCTTCACCAACTCCGCCACGGCCCAATACACCTCCTTGCGCTCCTCTGCGGTCAACCCCAGCGCATCAAACACAATATCGTCCAGCGCCTTGCGATCCGGCAGGGGATGGGGCTGCTGGGAGCGGATGGGAAGGTCGCGGTCAAAGCCGAGTTCAGTAAAAATTGAATTCTGTTGACGATAAAATATTTTTTCATTTGAATCTGAAAATACATTTAGCCATCGATCATTAAATACTAAAATTTCTGTTATTTCCGGACCGTAAATTAATAATACCCCTTCGCCCATGTTTTTTCTGCCAACAAACTCCGTAAAAAATGATCCAATAACTGAATTTAGAAAAAAAGCGGTTTCAATAGTCTTTTTAATTTCAATTACAAAAAATGTGTCCCCGACAAAAAAGCTAAATTTATTTAAAAAGAATGGAAACGCTTCATCAACAAACCTTTTTGATAAAATAGGCGCTTTTATTTCTGGCAGATTCCACCAATTTCCCCTCCCCGCACACGTCGGTCTTTTATGATATTTCTGTTTCTCCCCCCATTTGATGTAATCCAGCACAAAACTGCCCTTCAATTCCCGCTTGTTTTTGTTGCACATCAGCACTTTGAATTTCAAATCTTCTTCTCGCACCACAATGGTTTTCAGCTCGCGCGGGCTTTTGATCACCGGTTTTAAATAGTCCGCTTCCACCAGAAACAATTTGTAATCCCTGGCATTATTGCCCCATTTGCTCGGTTTGATAATACGCAACCCTTTTTGCTTTATTTCCCGCAAGGATTTCAAATCGTGCAAATTTTCAATCCGTTCCAGTTGGCTTTCGTCAATTTTGTCCATCCAATCTTCCACATAAAAAAACTCGTTGGCGCCGGTTTTAATGCCAAAGCGAACTTCCGCAATATCCCCCAGCCGCACCAGCTTGCCTTTTCCTTTCTTCAAAATGGTAAAGAAAATATCCGGCGCGCGCAGGAACTTGCCGCCCCACTTGTTGCCCTCGTAAATTTTGATCCCGCCGTCCTCTCTGGCGCCGTCGTTGAACAGATCGGACTGACGAATGGGGAAGATGCGGAAATCAGCGCTGTTTATTACATTGTCCACCAGTCCGGTCAAATCTTTGCCGAAAACAGCAGCATCGGCGCGGTCAATGCGCAATAGGTTCTCTTTTGTAGCCGCCAGACCAAACGGCTTTTTGAACATCACGAATCTGGCGGTATGCCGTAAGGGCGAATGATCATTCGCCCTTTGGTTCGGCGCGGACGTGAAGATAATAATGGTGTTCACATCCGCTTCCTTAAAACTGCGTTTTGCCTGATTGTCGTTGACGGAATAGATTTTCACCCGCTTGAGCAGAAACTCCTGCAGCGCCCTACCAAAGCCCACATCCAGCCAGGAATTGGACGTGATAAAGGCAAACGCGCCGTTGGGGTTGAGCAGCGACAACGCTTTGAAATAGAAATAGACATACAAATCCGCCTTGCCGTCCGGTTTGAACCCCTTGCCGTAAAGATTGGCGACCATGTTTTGCAGTTTGGTCTTGTATTTTTTCTTCTGCTCGCGCCACGCCTCGGCGGAAAGCGCGTTCTCGTTCAATCCGGGCGGGGCGATCTTTTCCTGCCGCACATAAGGCGGGTTGCCTATAACGATGTCGAAGCCGCCCTGTTTTTCTTCATAAAAAATCTCGGCAAAATCGATGTCCCACACAAAAGGTTTGACGTCTTTGCCAAAAGCGGCGCGCACCTGCTGCCAGTGTTCCAGATCGGCTTGCAGCGCCATGAGTTTTGCCCGTTTTTGCTTTTCAAACAGCTCTTTTTGTGCGGCTTTTTTCGCTTTCATGTCCTCAAAAAGGACCCCCGTTTCCGCATGTTCCTGCCTGCGCAGGCGAACCATTTCGTTTTGAATGGCAGCTATCTTCTCCGCGATAATTTGACGGTAAATATCCAGTTCGATTTTTTCAATTTCCCATTTGGACTTGTGTCCCTTTTGATTTTTGGTGTAGCGCAGTTTCTCCTTTTTCAGCTCGGTGATTTTCTTTTTCAACGCCGGCGAAATATATCGGTTTTCCCGAATCGCGGAAAGGTCCACATCGCCCACCTCTTCGATCAAACTGTCGCCCTGACGGATTTTGAACGATAGGTTGGGCAGCAATGGCGTCAGTTGCAGCTCGGTCCATTTCAAATCCGATTCCACAATCAAAAACAGCCACAGGCGCAGTTCGGCGATTTTCACGGCCCATTCCATAATATCCACGCCGTACACATTGTTTTCAATGATCTGTTTGCGGATGGCGTAATCCCTGGGATTTTCTGCCGGGTTAAATTGCAGCAGCTTTTTGTGCAGCTCGTGCAAGAGATTGACCATGCCCACCAGAAACGATCCGCTGCCGCAGGCGGGATCAACGATTTTCACCCGCTCGACGGCTTGTTTGAGTTTTTCGTAGTGTTCGACCTCTGATAAAGTAAACTCTTCGTCAAACACAAGATCATAAACGGTCTCCGGCGGCAGGTCGAAATTGTTGTCCATGTAATGAACCAGCGCCTTGCGGCACATCAGGTTGATTTCGTCTTCCTGGGTATAAATGATCCCCTTGCTGCTGCCCACGGTCTGGTACTTTTCTTTCAGCTCCGGCGTGGTTTCCAGATTGACGAACTTTTCGTAAATCGTACCGATTACGTCCGGATTGATAGCCACTTCCTTATCCAGCGGCATACTCTCAATGATGGTGAAATTGTAGGTATTCAGAAAAGCGATGATCTCGTCAATCATCAGGCCGTCGGGAATGGAAAATTCCAGCTCGTCGTATTCGTTTTCGCTGAACAGCCCGCCGTTGAGATAGGGCATTTTGTGCAGCACCGCGCGTACGGCTTCCGGAAAATATTTTCGGTTGTGCGTATTCAGCAGCGTCTTTTTGTTGTTGAACGTTTCGAGAAAAAGCACTTTGAGCCAATGCGAAAAAAAAGTATCGCTCGGCTGATTGGAAGCGCGGTATTCATCTGTTAAAAAATTGATCAGTCTTTTATTATCCGGTATAAAATCAAACCATTCCGATTTGCGCTGAATGAAATAGATAAAGAGCAGCCGGTTTAAAATTTGCAGGGTCGCTTCTCTGGAAATTTCAAGATAGTCATCCCGTTGTTCTTTCAGTTGCTTCAGAATGTGCTTCCACAATTGATTGAAAATTTTGAGAAATCCGTCAAAAAATTCATCGGTAACGGTCTCCAGACTAAAAATTTCCTGCAAGTCATCCAACGTGATGTTGTAATCGTCTTTTGATGCGGAGAAAAATTTCAGGAACTGTTTTTGTGCGGTGTAGCTGCTTTCATTTTTGCCCAGCAGGTAAGAAAAACGCTTTGCTGGGGTGACTTCATCCAATCTTTTTTCCAGGCTGTATTCTCTTTTGATAAAAGAAAGCCGCCAACTGGTGCTTGTCTCGGAATAAAAAGCTACCAGCGCCGAATCGATGAGTTGATCTTTGAGATATTTTGCCACAAAATTACGCTGCGTTGCCCGGGCATATTCAATGGAACGATCGCGCTTTAATTCCACCAGAAGGACATGGATGTCGTTATCGTTTTGATCGGTATAAGTTCCGATTCTGGCGGCGAATTCAATAGTTGTGTCAAAGAGACCGGTTACGGGTAACTGAACGGTTTTTTCCTGTAACCCATAAAAAAGACTTCTCGCAAAATATTTGAATTGACCTTTATCAAAACCACGTTCAAAAGTATCCACCACGATTTTTTTGGCTTCATGTTCTTTCATTTTATTCCCCTGGTTTGATGACTTGCCAATAGCCGCCTTTAGCGGGACCGATGCGTCTAATCTTTCCTTCTTTTTTTAGTTTATCCAAATTATACTTAATTCCGTTCGGAGTAATGCCTATCTTTTCAGCCAATTCATTTCTTGTAATTTTTGGATTACCTCTAATAAATTCTATTATTTTCTGGGTAGCTTTCTGGGTAGTTTTCTCCACATTTTTTCCCTAGTTTTCCCCACAATTTCCCCAAATCTAATAGTAGTCCTAAAAAATTTCCCATCCACAAACTCGGCTGTGGCGCCTTTTGAGTAATGCGGCAGATATTTATAAACATTACGCATGATGGAAACAAAATTTCAGACCTTTGAATTGACCCATTTTTTATTCATTTCGATTTAATTTGATAACCTGCCAATAGCCCCCCTTGGCAGGTCCAACCCGTTTTACCAATCCTTTTTGTTTAAGTTTATATATATTTTTTCTTATATTTCTTTCATTAATACCAACAACCTTTGCCAATTCCTTATTGGTAATTTTGGCATTGTTTTCTAAAATATGATAAATTTGCCTTTCAGTCTTTGACAAAATATTTTCCAGGTCTTTTTCTAGGTCTTTTTCTAGGTCTTTTTCTAGGTCTTTAGTAAAAGTTTCACCAAAATTAATGCTTGTTTTAAACATCTCCCCATCATCAAACTCGGCAGTAGCGCCTTTTGAGTAATGGGGCAGATATTTATAAACGTTGCGCATTCCCGAGCCCACTTCTTCCACCAGCCCCATTTGCAACAGAAACTTGCTTATCGTGGGATTTTTGGCGACGGGCGTAAAATGTTTGGGGTCAATTTTGCCAAACACCACAGGATTATTGGGATTAGTGAATTCAACGGAATCGGAAAAAATCTGAATCATAGCCGGCGCCGGATGCATGTATTCGCGATGAGCGATAATATTCACCACCAATTCGCGGAATATCTTGCTCCGCAGGCTGATTCGTTGAGTGCCTTCAAGGTAAAAGGGATCGTTTAAATGTTTTTCGATGAAGCCCATTAACAAATTATACGCGTCCAGCAAATTGGTGCGAACGGTTATCCGGTCATCATATCGATCCACATTTTCACGTCGTAACAACGCTTCAAACTTGTAAGCCGGCAGAACGGACTGGATTAAATCATCGGTGCCAAAAAACAGCATAGCCGCCAGCGTGTAACCGCTTTTTCCGCTTTTCTCTGT
>JAJRSN010000135.1 GCA_024278715.1 Calditrichota bacterium | reverse complement strand
GTGAACGGTTTTATCGAAATTCTGACGCCGCTCACAGACCCCAACATGGAACTCGATTTGAAAGTAGATAGCCTTTCGGTGCAAAAGGTCTTGCTCGGGAACATCAACAGTCAAATATCTTTTGCCAATGAATCGTTTGCCATTGAGCATTTTTCGCTTACCAACGGCAAATCGGAATTAAAGGCGGAAGGCGGATTGTCATTACGGATGAAAGGTAAAAAATTCGATATTTTGTCGGATACCCGGGCGGATTTGCGTTTATTGTGGAAGCGGCTACGGCTGAAACAATTTGCGCCCTTGGTAAAAGGTCTGCGCCGGGTTAAGGGAGTCTCTTCCGGCGAAATAACCATCGAAGGGATTGTGAACGCGCCGCGAATCCGGACGGCAATCAGGCTGGATGATTTTCAAATAGAAGACTTAAAAGGCGATTCGCTTAACATTTTCGGGCAGTACAACGACGGCTACATTTTACTTGACAGTCTTTCCGTTGTGCTGGATGGCAGCCACATTCAGGCGAGAGGCTGGCAAAAATACAAACTCTCTCTGACGGAATTTAATGAAAACATCCTTCAGGAGCCGTTTCAGTTAAATATTCAGAGTCGCGATAATCGGCTGCTGTTTTTGGGCTATTTGAACGAACAGGTGGAATCCGTTCAGGGACCCTATCAAATCGATTTAACGCTTGGCGGAACGCCGCAAAAGCCGTCGATTCAGGAAGGATTTATTAAGCTAAAAAACGGAGAAGTGCTGCTTTCAATGATCCGTGATCCCATTCGAAATGTTTATTTTGACGGGGAAATCAAGGATTCGGTTCTGAAGATTAAAAAATTCTCGGCGCGATCGCCGGAAGAAAAAGATTTCTGGGAAAAAGCGTGGGGTTTTTTAACCGCTCTGTTGCCCTGGAACAAGCGTTCGGAAAAGGAAGGATACCTTACGGCTAAGGGTTCGATTAATTTTTCGGATTTAATGCGCCCGAAACTCGACCTGACAATCGATCTTAACGAATTTTATATCGATTATTTTATTCAGAATGTTTCGTTGTTGGTCAACGCAAAAAATCTGCGGATTCACGGGCAGGATACCATAACGGTTCAGGGCGATTTGTACATACCGAAGGGCGTGTTGGAAGTTGATCTTGCTCAGATGGCTCGTAGCGTTTATTTAACCGAAGAGGTGGTTAGTCCGGTTCCGCCGTTTCTCGCTTTGAATTTGCGCGTGGAAATACCGGGGAATTTTACGGTAACCAGTTCGCCTCTCGATTTGACCAATAATTTCCGCATCGCCTTTATGGGAGACTTGCAGATAATCATGCAGCCGCCTTCGGACGAGCCGCGCATCCAGGGGCATCTTGAGGCGCTTAGCGGAAAGTACTCTTCGTGGAATCAGAATTTTATCGTAGAATCGGCGAGCATTGATTTTAAAAACAATCTTCCGGTAAATCCGACTATCGATTTTGTGGCTTTCAAACAAATGGGCAAACGCACCTTTGAACTTTCCATAACCGGCGATCTTGAAAATTTGAATCAACACATGCGCGTTCTGGAAAACGGTCGCGAACTGAGCCTTTCCGATTTTGATAAAATTTCTTTGCTGACGCTGGGCGCGGATGTCTCGACCATGCAATCGAATGTGGATTCTACCCTGCGTAATCTGGGAGAAAATATTGCCACAACATCTATTTTAACCGCAATGGAAAGAGGAACCGAAAAGATTACCGGTTTGGACCGCGTCGAAATTAGAGCCAGCCGCTCGCTGGTGGACCTTAATCGTTTTAAATTGAATAACGGACTTAGCGACGCTTCCATTGCTTTCGGAAAATATTTGACCAGCGATCTTTACGTGGAATACCGAACGCAATTCGGAAGCGGAATCCCCGCTCCGCGTTTGAGCTGGGACGCCGGAAACAGGATTGGCTTGCAATACCGCGTTAATCGGTACTGGACGTTGGACAGCTATTACGAAAAGACGGAACGCGGCAACAATCGAATAAAATTCGGATTAAGCTGGGAATATTCGTTTTAAATTGCGGAAGGCGTCGCGGCTTGTTTTCTGACGGTCGCGCCGGACACAAAACCGAAGGATGAATTTAAACTCGATTGAAAGCTCTGCGCATTAAAAATAGATGGGTTAAAAATAAACTCGAAAAAAGAATTTATGGTAAAATTATTGAAATCCGATAACATTATTCCGCTGATTTGTGCTATTATTTTTTCTGTTTTGTTGCCGATCTCTCTGCCGGCTGCGGGACGCAAGATCGAAAAAATTGTTTTCAGTAATGTAAAATTCAAAGTCCATCGCGATTTAACCGAGATCATCAATTCAAGAAAGAACGGACTCTACGAACCGCGTCTGGTAAAACTGGACAAAATATTGTTAACCAACTATTTCAAGAACTACGGATTCCTCAATGTAACGGTGCACGACAGCACAGTGCTGGATCGTGAGAAGAACCGCGTCCGGCTCTATTTTTTGATTGATACGGGAACTCGCTACTTTTTTGGCGGAGTCCGTTTTTCCGGGATTAAATCACTTGCTTTAAAAAAATTGGAACCCGCGTTTAAGAATTTGAAAATCGGCGAGCCCTTTAACGAAGGCAAGGTCAGCGAAGCCGTTCGAAAAGTGGAAGATATCTATTACAATTCGGGAAAGCCGTACGTTCAAATTAACACCCAATATCTGTACGAGCAGGATTCTCTCATCTTTTTGTATTTAAAAATAAAAGAAAATCAAACGGTGTTTATTGAGGATATTCAATACGAGGGAATGCGCCTGGTTCAAAAATTTTTAATCCGGCGGGAGCTGGAGGTAAAAAAAGGCGACCGTTACAATCGCGAGGCGCTTAACCGGTCTCAGCAGAATTTGTACGCCACCGGTTTGTTTCGCTATGTGCGTTTTAATCTGGAGCCGGATTTAAGGGATTCCACACAGGCGATTTTAAGAATAATAGTTCAGGAAAAAGAAGCCCGATGGGTGGGGTTTAGGCTGGGCGTGGCGCACGATCAGGAAATTTATTTCGGCAATAAGCTGGAATTAAGTTTGCAGGGCGGGCATCGCAACCTGTTTGGCACCGGTCGAAGCTTGAGTGTTTACGTAACGCCTTCGTTTTACTATGATTTCGGCAACAAAAAAATCAATAATCCGGACAACCGCGCAACCCTGATTTATGTTGAGCCCTGGATTTTAAACACGCGCACGCCCGGGGTGTTAAAGTTGGCTTTTGAACAATATCGCCCGGTTAACAGCGCTCATTTTAATATTTACCGCAGTTCCTTTGACGTGCACAGGCGTTTTTCCAAAGGCGTTGAAATGAACGCTGGATTTTCAGCCCGTTTGGTTGACCGGATGAAAGAAGGCATGATTGACACCACGACCATTAATCCCGAAGAAGTAAATAAAAATGCCGTTTACTCGCTGATGTTTTACGGCAAGCGGGACAAACGCAAGAATATTTTTAATCCCCAAAACAGTTCTTATACTGATTTGAGCGTTTCGTTCAGTTACAGCCGGGGTAAGAACGACAAACAGGAATATGAAACAAACCGCTACGTTACAATTGTCGGTTCATGGCAGCGCTATCAACCGTTTCGTCCCAAGGCGCTGCATTTTAAACGCTGGAATTTTGTTTTTGCCACGCGTCTAAAAGCCGGGGCGATTGTCGAGCCGGGCGGCAATAAGGAAATTCCCATTGACGACCGCTTTTTTGCCGGTGGCGCCACTTCCGTGCGCGGATACCATGAGCAGCTTTTGGGTCCGGCTTTGTATTATGACGAAAACGGTAAAATAAAAAAGGCAGCCGGCGGTAAGGCGCTGTTTATCGCCAATGCCGAATTACGAATGCCGTTGTTTTGGTTTGTTGTTCTGGAAACGTTTGTTGACGCGGGAAATGTCTGGCGCGAACTGAAAGACGTAAATCCGCTGAGTATTAAGATTACCACCGGAGCGGGACTTGCCTTTCTTACGCCTCTGGGACCGGTTCGCATTGATTACGGCTATAAGTTGACGCCGCAAAAAACCGACCCTTCCCGTTATGCGATCCACGCGGGATTGTATTTCGCGTTTTAAAGATGTGGGGGGTGAGGGGCAAAGTGACAGAGTGACGAGTGACAGAGTAACAGAGTGACAAAGTAACAAAGAGACAAGTGACAGGAGAAGCCGCTTAACCCTTATACGCTTAACGATTAACGAAAAGTGACAAGGACGTGATGCGTGATGAGTAACAAGTGACAAGTTTAGTTGTTTAGTTGTTTAGAATAAATTCCGCAGGAATTAAACGATAGTAGCCCAGTAATTTATTGCTGGGAACAAAGAATCCTTTCCCTTTTTCTCCGCCCTTTAGGGCAAAGGTGAAAAAGTTACGAGTTACAAGTTG
>JAJRSN010000134.1 GCA_024278715.1 Calditrichota bacterium | reverse complement strand
TTCTAAAAGGTTAACTAATACGATCGGCAGCGGGAAAACTCTGTGTAATTCGGACAGTGTTTATCAAGCCCCTAAAGGGGCTTCCTAAGGTCGTAAACGACCTGTCCGCATCGTTCTCGTCGCTTCGCTTCTCAAAATAACAATTACCTACCTTTTCCGATGCACACATATAATCCTTTTTAAAAACTTAAATTTTCTACTGAGTAATTTTAGTCGTTAAAATTTAACGCTATTTCTTCTTTGTGAATTCATCAATCCTTAAATTCACTCATCACATTAAAATTTCAACTATCCCGGTTTTAATATCGTAACAGGCGCCCAGCACTTTTACCCTGCCTTTTTTTACCGATTCAGAAAGGATCGGTTCTGCTAACCTCAACTTTTCGGCGGTAAGGCGCGCATTAATTTTTACTACTTCGTTTACTACGTTGCTGTTTGCGATTGTCGCTTTTTCCACCGCCGGTTGAATTGCCCGCACAATTTTTATAATCCGCCCCTTTGCTTTACCTCCCGCCACGGCAGCCTCCACGGCTCCGCATTGGGTATGTCCCAGAACAAGGACAAGGGGCGTCCGCAATTTTTCCACTGCAAACTCAACGCTTCCCAGAACCGCATCGTCAATAACGTTTCCGGCGACCCGAACGACAAATAAATCACCCAAACCCTGGTCAAAAATCAGCTCGGGCGGTACCCGCGAATCCGAACATCCCAAAATGGCGGCAAAAGGCTGCTGCCCCTCAATTAGTTCTTTGCGACGATCAATCGTTTGACGAGGATGTAATTGCCCGCCCTCTAAATATCTTCGATTTCCCTCTATCAGCTTTTGCAATGCTTCTTCACTGTTTAACATATCTGCCTTTAACTTTTTGGTTTTGATTCTTTAATTAAAATCAGGAAGCCGGAATTTTGAGAATTTCTTAATTTCGGCTTGCTGATGATTTGATCGAAATTTCAAATATTTTTAATCTCGCGCAAAACAGGCTCAGCTCAGACGTTCGGCTACAATTTCCGCGATGTCCTTAATTTCGATATTAGCCTCCGTTTCGTTGGAAGCGTCCGTAAGCATGGTCAAACAAAACGGACATGCTGTCGAAACAACTTCCGCGTTTACGTCCATTGCCTGTTTTAAACGTGCTCTGCGAACCGGTTCTTCGCCGGGTTCTTCTTCCTTCCACATCTGCGCGCCGCCGGCACCGCAGCAAAAACTATTCTGCCGGGATTGAGCCATTTCTTTTACGTCAAGGTCTTTTGCCGCGTTCAAAACGAGGCGCGGAGCGTTAAACACCCGATTGTGACGCCCCAAATAGCACGGATCGTGAAAGGTTAATTTTAACGATTCTTTTTCAGAAAGCGTGATTTTGCCATCTTTTAAGAGCTGTTCGATAAATTGCGTATGGTGAATGACCTCGTAATTTCCGCCGAATTGCGGATATTCATTTTTAAGCGTGTGCAGGCAGTGCGGACAGGCGGTAACAATTTTTTTTACGCCCGAAGAATTCAGGGTTTCCACATTCGCTTCGGCGAGCGAAAAGAACAGATATTCATTACCCGCCCTGCGCGCGCTGTCGCCGGTACAGTTTTCCTGATCTCCCAAAACGGCAAAGTTTACTCCGGCTTTATTTAAAATCCTCGCAAAAGCCCTGGCGATTCTCTGCCCTTTTTGATCAAAAGCTCCGGCGCAGCCCACCCAAAAGAGAATCTCAAAATCCGGATTCTCTTTTACTGTCGGCACTTTTAGTTCCTCGTCCTGCCGCGCCCATTCCAGACGGTCTTTATTCATGTTCCAGGGATTGCCGTTGCGTTCCATGCCCACAAAGGCGTTTTGAAGCTGTTTGGGAAATTCGGATTCCATCAAAACGCGGTCGCGCCGGATGTTCAGCAAATCATAAAGCGGTTCGTTTCCCACCGGACAAACCTCCGCGCAGGCTCCGCAGGTGGTACACGCCCATAACGCCGATTCGCTTAAGGCAAACTTCAGCAAGGGCGGCAGATCGTCGCTTCCGGTTAAAAAATCGTTCACGTTTTCATTTAAAAAATAACGCTTATTGATTTCCAACGCCGATGGACTCAATTCCTTGCCCGTGAGGTAAGCAGGGCACGCTTCCTGACAGCGATTACACATTATGCAGGCATAGGCGTCCAACAACTGCCCTTTTTCCATGTCCGCCATGCCCGAAACGCCGAATTGTTCCGCTTCCTCGTCTTCAAAATCAAGAGGTTCTAACAGAGAATAAGAATCGGGATCTTTTTTGAAAAGGAAATTAACCGGACCCATAAAAAGATGGGCGTGTTTGCTTTTAGGAAAATATGGAATAAAAAGAAGAATCAACCCTATTGCCAGCCACCAGCTAACATGATACAAAATTGTAGTGGCGCTCGCCGGGAATGAAGTCCATAGTTGCGCTGCCGAAGATGCCAACGGCTGCCAGGGATCGGCACCCGTCTGACTCAGAACAAAGCTTTCGCCCAACCAGCGGAATCCCACATGAAAAAAGATAAACAATCCCACAATTAAAGAGTCGCGTTTAATACCCGGACGCGCGCTTTGCATAACTGTTACATTGTTCCGTATCTGCAACTGTTTACTATTAAACACAAATCTGCGGATTAGGAACCAGAGCATGGAAACAACCGCTAAAAAACTGAAAACATCAACAAAAAGATCGTACAAATTTCCGATCAAATTCGTTCCGAACAGATGAAAATTAGAGTCGAAGGCGCGAATAAGATCGTTCAGATTTACCAGAAAATACAGAATAAAAGCCCAGGCAATAAAGGCATGAAGAATGCTGAGAAACAGGCGGGACTTAAGCACGGTTCGCTGAAGCAACAAGACCGATAAAGCTTTAAAAATACGTTTTACGGGCTGATCAAAATAAAACCGTCCCTTACCGCGATTGATTATACGGACCATACGGGAGAAGGATCGATAAGAAAAATACGCCGAGGCAAATAATCCTAAAATTAATACGATTTGTTCCGGAAAGGATAACATAGCCCATGCCCTTTATTTTAATTCGCATTTTGACTTTCAAATTTCGGCGGAATAATCAGGCTAACTTTATGAGTCCGCGCAAAGCGGAGGCGATCAGCCGGGGACCAAAGCCCGAGGCGCCTTTGCCCCAATATTCAATGTGCTTGATATTGTAAGCGGTTCCTGCCATATCGATGTGCGCCCATGTTGTTTGGTTTACGAATGCTTCCAAAAATTTGGCGGCTGTAATCGCGCCTCCTCCTCGTCCGCCAACATTTTTTATATCGGCTATCTGGCTTTCCAAATCTTTTTTGTAAATATCGTCCAGCGGCATGGGCCAGACAAAATCGCCCGAAGTTTCACCCGCTTCAAACAGGACATGCCGTAATTCCGACGAATTGGAAAATAATCCGGCGCGTTTGTCGCCCAGAGCGACCAAACAAGACCCGGTTAAAGTGGCAAAATCAACAATCACCCCGGGTTTAAAGCGATCGATAGCCAGAGAAAGAGCGTCCGCTAAAATCAATCTTCCCTCGGCATCCGTATTGATGACTTCCACTGTTTTTCCGGAATAGGTCCTGATAATATCTCCCGGTTTTAAGGCTTTTCCGCCCGGCATATTCTCCGCCAACGGCAGAATTCCAAACACTTCTACTTTCGGACGCATATTGGCGATAAAATCCATGCTACCGATTACAGCCGCGGCGCCGGACATATCGTATTTCATCTCTTCCATGTTTGCCGAAGGTTTAATGCTAATGCCGCCGCTATCGAACGTAACCCCTTTTCCGATTAAGGCAATTCTTTTTTTGACGGGTGACTGCGGGCTATATTTTATTATGACCAAATATGGCGCTTTCTCACTGCCCTTTGCCACCCCTAAAAGCCCGTTCATGTTCAGATTTTCCAAAGCCTTTTGATCAAGAACTTCCACAGAACAATTGTTGTAACGGGGAAAATGGGTCTCAACAAAATTTTTAATATCTTCGGGTGCCGCAAAATTGGAGGGTTGATTCGCCAGATCGCGCGCCAGATAAACGCCTTCCATTATTTTGCGCGTTTTTAAGAACGCATGGCGATAACGCGGGGAGTATTCTTCTTTACCGCAGACAAAAATGTAACGGGCGTTATTTTCAGCCTTCTTTTTTTCGTCTTTTTTATAGCGGTTAAAAACATAGCGTTTAAAATAGATGCCTTCCGTCAAATTTTCAATAGTATCCTGGTGGCATACTTTTAAATTTCCCAGATAGATATGATTGCGGCGTGTGGAGAGTTTTTCCTGATATTTTTGAATAAGACAGCCTAATTCTCTGAACTCCTGCGCGGTTAATTTGTCTTCATCCCCGATTCCGACAAAAAGAATGCGTCGAACTCCCGGAAACTCGGTCGGATATAAAAGCAAAGTCTCTTTTAATTCGCCTTTAAAATCCTTGAAAGAATGAAAATAGTTTTCCAGACTTTTAATCACACAAGGGGGAAAAGGTCGAAAATCTTTTTTGCGTTTTTTGATAAATGATTCGCTTAAGAAAAGTACCAGCAAATTGGTGTTTAATCCATGCTCAGGAACAGTTGCAATCTGAAACACATCCTTTCCCTTCTCGAATTAAAATTGCTCAGGAATCGTCTTTTGGTTGATTAACAAACGACGTTTAACGGGACTTATCCGATCCACAAATAAAATTCCGTTGAGATGATCGATTTCATGCTGAAGAATGCGAGCCATCCAATCGGAATATTCCTCGGTAAAGGTTTCGCCGCGCTCATTCTGATATTTCAAGATAATCTTTTCGGGGCGGGTGACTTCTTCGCGCACACCTGGGATAGAGAGGCAACCCTCTTCCATAACCGATTCGCCAAAAGTTTCAATAAGCTCCGGATTTATAAACACTCTGGGGTATTCGCCGTCGATCAATTCCGAAGCGTCCGTTACGAGAATTTGTTTGGAGATACCTATTTGAGGCGCCGCCAGACCGATACCGTCTTCCTCACGCATAATTTCTATCATCTCT
The DNA here is from genome assembly GCA_024278715.1 of Calditrichota bacterium. GTDB lineage: Bacteria > Calditrichota > Calditrichia > Calditrichales > Calditrichaceae > Caldithrix. The sequence continues at coordinate 12,010 of JAJRSN010000134.1, read as the reverse complement.
TCCGCAAACTTTTGCAGCGCTTTATCAAATACCGTTACCGGTTCTCCCTTTTTTCTTAAAACAGGATCTCCAATATAGCGGATTCGATACATTATCCGATCTCCTTTATCCTATAATCATTAAATATACCAAAATTTTCCAAATGATAAAAATAATCATTGAGGGTAAATTGAACCCCAAAATTAAAAATATTCCCTTTCCTGTTTTTCTCAAAATAAATTGAAAAAGGGAAAACAAATTTTCAATAACTTCATCGACAAACGAAAGGTAGAAGTCAAACATGTTTTTAAAACACAAAAGAACCACCGCCTCCGTTCGCGCCGCAAAAAAATTGATTTTAATCCGGTCTAACGGACAGGAATTCCGGAATCTGCACCCTCGGTCAAATCTCCAAATTCAAATTCGGCATCTTTAATCTCTTCCCCTTTTACGCCAGTGCGCAAACCAGCTACAGCGATCTTATTCTACCGCGCAATACTCCGGTGAGTATGGTTTTATCCGTGAAATTAACATACTTCCTGTCAACGAAGTTAAAAAACCTTCTGGTCAAACCAACGCCGGAGAAAATTCAGAAATTCCGTTAAAAAGAAAAAAGCCGGAGAAAAAATAATTTCTCTTCGGCTTTAATCGCAATGTTAATAAAATTTCGATTAGAATTTTTTAGATTTTAATAACAGTCGTTCTTCTTTTCCGCCCGAATCTAAAAAGCAAACGATTGCCGATTCCGGTTTTTAAAGGAAACTTCCGACCCCTCGCTAAGCAGATTCGTCGTCGAGGGCAAAATCTTCCTCATAATCGTCGGTATATCGCGAGGTAATGGTTTGGCGGATAACAACCACCTTAATTTGTCCCGGAAATTCCATGGACTCTCGGATTTTATTGGCAATATCTGTGGAAAGAACCATAGCCTGTTCATCGGTTATTTTGTCAGGTTCAACAATCACCCGGATTTCTCTTCCGGCGGAAATCGCGTAAGTTTTAGCCACGCCTTCAAAAGAATTGCCGATTTCTTCCAGTTTGGTAATGCGTTTGGTATAGGCTTCCAGAGTATCGCGCCGTGCGCCGGGGCGGCTTCCGCTGATCCGGTCCGCCGCCGTCACAAGAACAGAAATAGGATGAATCGGTTCGGCTTCTTCGTGATGCGCAAGAATGGCGTTAATCACGATTTCGTGTTCTTTGCATTGCTCCGCCAATTCCACGCCCAGAGTAACGTGACTACCTTCGGAATTATTGCTCACCGCTTTTCCGACGTAATGGAATAATCCTGCGCGACGCGCCAGATTCACATTAAAGCCTAATTCCGCTGCCATCGCTCCCGCAAGATAAGCTACCTCTTTGGAATGCTGGAGCATGTTCTGACCGTAACTGTAACGATATTTTAAACGCCCCAATGCCTCTTTCATTTTGGGATGCACATCGCTTATCTTTAATTCCTTCAAGGTCTCTTCCGCGGCTTTTTGAATGGTACGGTTGACTTCCTTAGTAGCGCGATTCACCATTTGCTGGATGGAATTTACATTAATATTCTTGCCTTTAATCAGGTATTCCATGGCAATTCGGGCAATTTCGCGGGCTACAGGATCATAGCCGGAAAGTACGATTAATTCAGGCGTATCGTCAACGATAACTTTTACGCCGGTGGCTTCTTCAAACGCCCGGATGTTCCTACCTTCTCGTCCGATAATCATGCCTTTAAATCGCTCGCTTGGTAATTCAACCGTGGCTAAAGTCGATTCCATGGTAAATTCGTACGCCAAATTTTCAATAGCCTGAGCAATAATCTCTTTGGCTTCCCGTTGAGCTTTTTCGCGCGCTTCTTCCTTTATTTCGTTGGCAAGTTGTACCGCTTCCAATTTTGCCTGACTTTCCAGATTTTTAAGCAGCTCTTTTTTAGCGTCTTCGATCGTTAAATTGGCGATCTTTTCCAATTTTTTGTTTTGTTCGTCAATAATTCCGTCAACTTTTTTATGCTTTTCGTACAGTAGCTGCTCTAATTCGTTAATCTTTTTTTCCTTGTTTTCCAAACGGGCTTCGCGAATTTTCAATTGATTTTCTTCGCGGCGAAGCGTTTTTTCTTTGCGAATGTTCTCGTTTTCCAGACGAGCTGCTTTTTCTTCTTTTTGACGAATCTCCCTTAAAAACGCGTTGCGCTTTTGCTGCAACTCGGTCTTTAATCGGTACTGCGCATCTCTGCGAACCTTTTCGGCTTCTCTTTTAGCCTGCTCGATAATCTGACTGCCCAATTGTTTTTTGCTTCGCAAATACAAATTGTAAAGAACAATCCCCGCGATTATTCCGGCAACAAACCCCGCGATAGCTATAATCAATTCCAGATTTTGAATATCTATCTTCATAAACTCACCTCGTGTTCTTCTCCTTAAAATTTTTACACTGCTGATCGATAATTCTAATTAAAGTACAAATGACTACAAATTCAATCCGTTAACTCACATTTAATGCTTAATTTTTTTTAAATTTAAGTAATTTAATAAATTTTAATGGGTTACTTCAAGTAAATATTTATGATTCAAATTGATTTTCAAAAACATTCGATGTTTTTCTCTTTAAAACAAAAAAAGGTAGCCCAAAACGAGCTACCTTCTAAATTAAAAAAATTAAATATTATTCGCCATGAATCCGTTTTTTCTTTTCCATCAACTCTTCTTGACTTTCCTGATTGTTCGGATCCGGTTGGCATGCATCGGTCGGACAAACAGCCGCACATTGAGGCTCATCATAAAATCCAACACATTCGGTGCAAAGATCCGGATTAATTACATAAATAGGATCACCTTCGGTGATAGCCTCGTTCGGGCACTCAGGCAAACATGCATCGCATGCAATACAATCATCTGTGATATATAGTGCCATAGTCACTCCTCTATGTTTGGTTGGTTGGCGTTATTTATGATTAATCGACGAGTTTAAACCCGACTTTTAATATGACCTGAAATTCTTCGACTTTTCCGTCTTTAACGGAACCGCGGTGCTGTACAACTTCGAACCAACTAATTTCCTTCAACGTTTCCGCCGCTTTGGCGACTGCATTTTCTATCGCTTTTTCATAACTTTCGGTTGAAGTTCCAACAAGCTCGATTAATTTGTAAACGCTGCTCATAAAATCACCCCCTAATTGGTAAATTGATCACCAGAATATAAGAAATGTATTCATTCAATACAAAACCTAATTTCTTTATTCATTAACAAACTTTTTTGCCCTAAAATCAAAACGGTTTAGTCTTCCAATACTTTAATAATCTCTTTAAGTTCCAAAATAATTTTTCCGATCAAATCGGGGCTCGCGGTTTTTCCCGTTGACTTCGGTTTAATTTCTGATTTTTGTTTTTCTGCTATCTGCTCTGATGGAGGTTTTTCAATTTTATGTTTTTGATTTAAAATTTTATTGGCGCCTTTGATAGTAAAACCTTTCTCATAAAGTAAATGTTTGATTTCGGAAATAATTTTCAAATCTTCATCGCTGTACTGACGACTACCGCCGGGAGACTTTGCCGGATTAAGGGCGTCAAATACGGTTTCCCAATACCGCAACACCGATTGCGGCAATTGAAAATAATCGGCTACCTGCCCGATCGAATAAAACGGTTTTTTAGCATTCATTGGCTTGCTCAAATTATTTAAAGTTTATGTTTAAATATTAACAGTAGATTTATAAAAATCAACTTTTTATTGAGTAATATTTATTGTTATCGAATAATTTTTTGTAAAAAACGCCGCTCGTCAAAAATATTTGAACTTTGGAATCGGGAAGCGGACGAAATTTTGTCTGCAATTTGATCCGTCTTTTGCTCAAAGAAGCAAATAATAGCCGCTGATTTTAAAAATCATTCCTGATATTGCTTGACTCATATTTTATAAAGATTTATTTTGCAAAGTAATTTTACTACTCCGTAACCGAAGGTTGTACTAAGCATTGGAGTTATTTATGGAAAAGAAACCACCTTTCAAACCGTATGTACCTGCCAATTCCGAATTAAAAGAGCTGAGCATTAAGGCTGTCGTTCTCGGTGTATTAATGGCAATTGTTTTAGGAGCCGCTAACGCCTATCTGGGTATGAAGGCGGGACTTACCGTTGCCGCCACTTTTCCCGCCGCTGTTGTTGCCATGGCTGCCCTAAGAGCCTTAAAAGGTAATATTTTGGAAGAGAATATCGCCCGTACCACCGCGTCGGTGGGTGAAGCCCTGGTTGCAGGCGCCATATTTACTATCCCTGCTTTTGTAATCAGCGGCGTGTGGGACAGGCTTCATTATATTGAAAGTACTTTGATAATGCTGATCGGCGGCGTATTGGGCGTTTTGTTTGTTACAATTTTAAGACGAAGCCTGGTGGAAGAGGCTGACTTGCCTTTTCCGGAAAGCGTGGCGGCGGCGGAAATAGTAAAAGCCGGTCAGGGCGGGCAAACCGGAGCCGGAGCCGTGTTTGTCAGCATGGGACTGGCAGCTCTCTGGGAGCTTTTCAAAAACTCGAACGGCATCCATTTATTTAAAGACTACACCCAGGGTTTTTTCATGCTCGCCAAATCAAAAGTTGAAATGTTCGGAGAAAAAGTAAGCTACGGCGGCGGATTTCTTTTCGAAACTCCCGCCGCTTCGCCGGCGCTTACGGGTGTGGGTTTTATCGTCGGATTAAGAGTTTCCGCCGTATTATTTTCCGGCGCTGTAATCGGTTGGATTGTGCTTGTGCCCCTCGGCATTTTTGCCAACCCCGGTCTGGCTAAGTTAGTCGCCGGAGACCGCACATGGATCGACGTCGCTCAGGAGGTCTGGCTAAAGCAAATTCGTCCCTTTGCCGTGGGCACCATGATTGTGGCTGCTTTTTACACTCTTTACAATTTAAAAGATTCTCTAATTCGCGGCATCAGCAAAGCCATCAAAGATTTACGCGTCAAAAAAGAGCACATCGGAGAAGTTTCCAGACTGGAAATAGATCTGGACTTTAAAAAAGTGGGATTCACCATTCTGCTTGTTGCCATTCCTTTATTCTTTTTGTATGACTTTTTTTCTCAGTCCATCGGCAGCGCTCTTTTATTAACCGTTATCATGATTATGTTAGGTTTTTTGTTTGCCGCGGTTGCCGGCTATCTTGTGGGTCTTGTGGGCAGCTCTAACAACCCAATTAGCGGTTTAACCTTAAGCGCCCTGCTGATTGCTGCTGTTCTGCTGGTTCTTTTAGGCGTTAAGGGTCAGGCGGGCGTACTGGCTGTATTAGGTGTTGCGGGCGTTATTTGCACTTCCGCAGGAATTGCCGGAGATATGACACAGGATTTAAAAGTGGGACACATTCTCGGCGGAACGCCCTGGAAAATGGAGGTTGCCGAAATTATCGGCGTGATCGCCGCCGCTTTGATTCTTGTTTTTCCGATGATTGCCATGGATCAGGTTTACCACATCGGAAGCACGGAATTGCCGGCTCCTCAGGCGGGATTAATGGCGCTGATGGCTAAAGGAATTGTCGGCGGCGAAATGGCGTGGACCCTGGTATTGGCGGGAATGTTTTTCGCCCTCGGTTTGATTATGATTAATTCTCCTTCGCCCATGCTGATTGCCGTGGGAATGTATCTGCCTTTCCATTCTACGGCGGCTATTTTTGTGGGCGGAATTATTCGTTGGATTATGGATACCTTTTTGAAAAAACGCAACGCAACCCCGGAAGAATGCGTTAAAGCCGAAAACAAAGGAGTTTTGATTTCTTCGGGGTTAATAGCCGGAGAAGCGTTAACGGCGGTTATTCTGGCTTTTATTGTTTTGGGCGAACGACTTTCGGGAGTTGAGCGTCTGGTGAACGGGCAAAAGGTAAGCTCTTTAAAATATTTCGCCGTGGAGGTTTTGGGCGTGCAGAATCCGAGCGTGATTATCGGATTATTTGTATTTGCCGGATTGATTTACCTGCTTGTGACATTGCCTCTTAAAGCTTCCAAAGAATGAAAATAATTTTAATCGACAGCCTTCTTGTTTTGAGGGGGCTGTTTTTATTTTATTGAACGGATAAAAAATATGGATACGGAACAATTTTTCCGATTAGTACCGATCAGACATTTTGAGTGGAAAACCGAACAGGAAACGCAAAATGTTATTATTCTGAGACCCAGATACACTTCCAGATTGGGTAAACAATTTTTGCTTCCCTTTTTCAAAGACCCTTTTTTTAAAATCAAATTGGATAAACTGGGAAGCATAGTCTGGAAAAATTGCGACGGCGAACATACCGTGGGTGAAATTTACAATATTCTTTTGCAGGAGTTTAAAGATGAAGAGGATCTGGAAAAGAGACTTCTTATTTTTCTCCGGCAACTCGCCCGTGAAAAGTTTATAACGCTCATGCAAAAAGTTTCGGAAGATGATTCCGCGCGACAGGAATAATCAGCCGAAGCCGAATGAATTTAATACATTCTCTTTCGTTTGCTCAAAAACTTTGTTAACGCAATGTGCAAAGGTTCATCGGTAAATATCTGCTGATAATCGATGTTGTTCTTGCTTGTCTCCATAAGATACTTTTTCAGAAATTCATGAAATTTAGTCTGGTATTGCTGCTTAATAAAAAAAGGCTGGGTTTTAACTCTGACATTACTTTCCAGATCGTCGAACATTACGTTGCCTTTGAAATCAAACTCCATTTCCTGCCTGTCCAAAACATGAAACACAAGAACCTCGTGCTGATCATGCCGAAAATGTTTCAGACCTTTTAATACCTCATCGGGATCGTCCAAAAGATCGGATATTAAGATGACCAGACCTCTGCGGCGAAATTGGTCGGCAATTTGATGAAGAACTGTGCCGATAGACGTATCTTTTCCCAGTTGTGCTTTTTCGATTACGGATAAAATTTGGCGAAGATAAGAACCCATCGAACGCGGCGGCATCTGAGTGCGGATTTGATCGTCAAAAAGAATCAGACCCGTTGCGTCCCGTTGGTGCAATAGTAAATACGCCAATGCGGCGGCAAGGTAAGAAGAATACATCCACTTACTTACCTTTTCGCTGCTGTATTCCATGGATCTGGAAATGTCGAGCAAAATGTAACAACGCAAATTGGTTTCTTCTTCGAATTGCTTAATGTAGTAGCGATCCGTGCGTCCGTAAACCTTCCAATCTACAAATCGAAGGCTGTCGCCCGTCATGTAGGGACGGTGCTGCGAGAACTCCACGCTAAATCCGTGAAACGGACTTTTGTGCAAACCCGTGATGAAGCCTTCGACCACAAAACGGGCTATTAATTCAAGATTTCCGATATTTGCAAGAAATTTGGGATCAAGATACTGTTGCGAATTTTCTTTTTGCATTGCCTACTCTGTTTTTGATGAAAATTAAGGAGAGAAAATAATCAATAATGAAGTTCAAAGCCAATTGTTTTTAAAAATCCTGCTCAAGCTCAAAACGTTTACAACTGTCGGTCAAATCGATTTTACGATCATTTAGTTTGCAGCGGTAATAAAAATCTTCTTCGCCCGATGCGGTGGTTTTAATGTAGGTCTGTCGATTTTTACAAAATTGACAAACGCGCATATTAATTTGCTTTGACCTTTGAACATACTGGGTTTTCTGAATAATGGGCGTGACCACGTCTAAGATGCCGCGAAGACGGTTAATAATATAGCGAATCCTGATCAAGGCAATGATCTGGATACTAAGCAAAATAATAAAAGCGATTAAAAGGGCTGTCATTAAATCGATCATTTTTTTCCACCGCTTTTTACCAGATTAACGCCGTAAAACAAACAATTGTTTCACCCGATAATACTCTAATTTGATTTTACGGTCGCATTCCGATTTTCGTCAACAAGAATATAATTCTTTAGTAAATATGGTCGTTTGAAAAATATTTTTGTAAAATCGTTCGGAGGATAATCGACTTAAAAACAGGGTTTGTTTTTGACCGTGGAGGTTTCTCTTTTGGGTTTTTATCGCTTAAATAAGAGAAGCTGTTTTTATTTTAATTCTAAAGTTCGCTCAAAAAATCTTATCCTGTCATTTCGAACTAAGTGAGAAATCTTCTAACTCCGACCCAAAAAAGATTTCTCGTCGCTGCGCTAAATGACAATTACAGAGCTTTTAATAGCGGAGACATGACCATTTTTTGAACTTAATTTTAGTAATCCAAAAAATGAGCCTTTTTTTGCGGTCAGAAGCAGGGATAATTTTTGTCAATGGTTATCAACTTTCTAAAAGGTAATCAACAGCAGAAAAATTCTGTGTAACTTTCTGCGGTGTTTATCAAGCCCCTAAAGGGGCTTCCGAAGGTCGTAAACGACCTATCCCCCTCTTCTTATCTCCCTTCTTCCTTAATCTTTGCTTATCATTCACAGGCTTTTGGTTAATTTAACCTTTCGAAGTGAGAAATCTTCTAACCCCGACAAAAAAAAAGATTTCTCCTCGCTGTGCTCCTCGAAATGACAATTAAAGACTTCTTCAAAGCGGACGCATTCAACTTTTAAATTCAATTTTCTTTGTGCCTTCTTCGAGAACTTTGCGGTTTAATTTTTTTCCGCGTCGCGCACACTATTTTATCAAACTAAGCACAAATCAAATAGTTATGCCGCTTTGCTTTGCCGCCACGTTAATTGTATTATGCATGAGCATGGCAATGGTCATTGGTCCAACGCCGCCCGGAACCGGGGTAATTGCTTTTACTTTTGGCAAAACGTTTTCGAAATCCACGTCACCCACCAGGGCATAACCCTTTTCATTATCTGCATCGACGCGGTTCATTCCCACATCAATCACCACCGCCCCGTTTTTAACCATGTCCGCTTTCACAAATTTAGCTCTGCCCATGGCTGCAATTAAAATATCGGCGCGGCGCGTATGCCCGGCAAGATCAACCGTACGGCTGTGAAGCACGGTTACCGTTGCGTTTGCGTGTTCATTTTTTTGCAGCAGCAAATTCGCCATAGGTTTCCCTACAATGTTGCTTCTTCCGATGACGACGGCGTGTTTGCCCTGAATCGGTATTTCGTAAAATTTAAGAATTTCAATAATACCCGCGGGCGTACAGGGCAGAACATAAGGATTGCCGCTGACTAACATTCCGACATTTCGCGGATGAAAACAATCCACATCCTTATCCGGGTGAACGTGCAAAAGCACCTTGTTTTCATCGATATGTTTAGGCAAAGGCAATTGCACTAAAATCCCGTGATTTTGGGGATTATTATTCAGATCCGCAATAATATCGAGTAATCGTTCTTCCGGGGTGCCTTCCGGAAGATAAACGGTCTCGGAGTCCATCCCCAATTTTTTGCAGGTCTTTTCTTTTCGGCTGACATAGACTTTTGAAGCCGGATCGTCGCCGACGAGAATTACCGTTAATTTGGGTACAACGCCTTTGTCCCTTAATAAATTCAGCTTAGCCGTTACCTGTTTATAAATGTATTCCGCAACCGGTTTCCCTTTTAACAGTTTATTTTCTTCCACAATAGGCTCCTTTTTTATGAAAGAATAGCGAATTGAATAATCGTTTTAAAAATTTCATTCTCAAAAAATTTAAGCAAAATCAAGCGCCCGGAACTCACGGATTACGACAACTTTTACCTGTCCCGGGTAATCGGTATCGTTCTGAATCTTTTTGACAATTTCATTGGATAATTGAAAGCTTGCGATGTCATCGACTTTCTCATGATCCACAATTATCCGCACTTCTTTTCCCGCCTGGATGGCGTAAGCGGCTTTCACGCCTTCGAACGACATGGCGATATCTTCAAACGTATGCATGCGGCTTACAAAATTTTCAATCACTTCTCTGCGCGCGCCCGGTCGCGAACGACTAATTTCGTTTGCAATTTGAATTAAAACCGTGACCGGCGAAATCGGATCTACGCTTCCGTGGTGTCCGGCGATGGCGTTGAGTACAATCGGGTTTTCGCCGAATTTCTTCGCGATGTCGTAGCCCAATTGAGCGTGGTCACCTTCCACGTTGCGGCGATCGAGCGCTCTTCCGATATCGTGTAGTAAACCGGCTCTGCGGGCTAATTGTTCGTCCAAGCCCAATTCAGCCGCCATAATACCGGAAATCATGGCAACTTCTTTACTGTGCTGCAAAACATTTTGTCCGTAACTTGTACGGAAGCGCAGCTTGCCAAGCAGATAAATCAATTCCGGATGCAGCCCGTGCAGTCCGACGTCCATTAAAGCCTGTTCTCCCAGCTCCCTTAAGTACTCGTCCATTTCCTGAACGGTTTTTTCATAGGTTTCTTCAATTCTTCCCGGATGAATACGTCCGTCATTGACCAGTTTTTCCATGGTTATTCGCGCCAGTTCTCGGCGATAGGGATCGTATCCGCTTAAGATCACGGCTTCGGGAGTGTCGTCAACAATCACGTCAATACCCGTCACAATTTCGAATGCGCGAATATTGCGTCCTTCTCTTCCGATAATGCGCCCTTTCATTTCGTCGTTAGGCAGCGTTACTATCGAGACCGTGGATTCGATCGCGTGATCGGAAGCCGTTTGCTGCATGGCTGAGATAATCACATCTTTGGCTTTGGTTTGGGCGTCTTTTTGGGCTTCATCGATAATCTTGTAAACAAGTCCCGCGGCTTCTTTTTTGGCGTTTTCGATCAGGTTGTCCATAAGCAGTTTCTTTGCTTCTTCACGGGTCAGCCCGGCAATGGTTTCCAATTTTTTGTTTTGTTCGTCAAACAGTTGTTCCAGTTTTTCTTGCTTAATATTAAGCTGATTTTCTTTATTTTTAAGTTCCCGTTCCTGAAGAAAAAGTTCGCGCTCCTTTTTGTGTATTAAATCGACTTTCCGATCGAGGTTATTTTCCCGATTGGCAAGCTCGGATTCCAGTCTTTGCAGGGTTTTTTTCTTAGATTCAAATTCCTCTTCCAAATGTTGTTTTAATTGAAAAATCTCTTCTTCGGCTTCTAATAATTTTTCTTTCTTTTCGTTTTCAGCTTCATATTTTGCATTTTCCAATATTTCCTGACTTTTTTTCTTAACTGCATTCAGGCTATTTCTTCCCAGCCAGGAATTTAACATCCAACCAAAACTGAACGCGATTATTAACAGTAGTGCAACAATTCCAAATGTTACCATTTAGCCTCCTCTTTCAGTTCCTCCGCAGAGGATTCTACAAACTAAAAAAGCCCCGTCCCTTTACCGGACTATTGATAGAACCTCTTCTCAATACAGTGGGCACCTCCTGGGCGGGTCATGCTTCCTCCGCGCCCCGAATAATCGGGACCGAGGCTTGCAATCAACGTCCAGAGAACAGTTCCCTGTTTTGATGGTGTTGGTCCTATTTAGTCCCGTGTAAAGGAACAGGGCTAAATAGCAAGGAAAAGAACAATTATTCGTCTATAACTTCAGCCAGTTCACGGTTTAATCGTTTTGCTTCTTCTTCCAATTGATCTAACAATTTTTGCCGATACAATCGCTCCTGAAAAAGTTCATCGGCAATATTTAATGCAGCTAAAATAGCAACTTTAGCTGTTGATTTAATCGATTGATTTCTATCAATTTCACGCATTTTTTGATCAATATATTGAGCGATTTCTTTTACATAGTTTTCATTATTATCTGAGATCAACGTGTATTCAGATCCAAAAATATTCACGCGAATCTGGCTGTCAGCCATTAAATTCTTTTCCTTTTTTAGTTAAGAATCAACACCAATATTTCATTTAACTTAAACTCTCCAACTCAGCGATCAGTCGTTGAAGTCTTTGTTTGACCTCGTCTCTTTCGGCTTTCAACTTTTCAATATCCCGTTTTAATTTCTCCGCATCCCGAATGTCTTCGTCCATGGGTAAATTTTCGACAAGCTTCAATCGATCCTTTAGTTCTTTATTTTCTTGTTCCAGTTGAATGTTGCGAAATTTCAACGATCGATATTTATCGATTAACACCCTAATTGATTCTTTAAGCCTGTCGAAATTTCCATGATTCATAAACTTACTTCCGTAAGCTGGCTGAAAAATGTTTTGTCGTTTTATTGATTATCTGTTGGAAGTATTTATCGACTTCCTGATCGCTAAGCGTTCTTTCCGTGGA
>JAJRSN010000133.1 GCA_024278715.1 Calditrichota bacterium | reverse complement strand
GAAGAGGAAGAAGAGGAGCTTGAAGAAATAGCGCTTGAAGAGAAAACCGAAGTTGAAGCCGAAGAAGAGATTGAAGCGGAGGAAGAGGTTGAAGCCGAAGAAGAAATTAAAGTTGTGCAAGAACCTGAGGAAGAGCTAGAAGAATTAGAAGAAGAGCCGGAAGAAGAAATCGCGGAGGCTGTTGAAGAGGAAGCCGCGGAAGAACAAACCGAAGTTGCAGAGGAGACCGGAGAGGTGGAGGTAAAATCCAAAGTTGCGGAAGATTTGGCTGAACATTTGGCAAAACAAATATCTTCGGATCAACCGTTAGAAGACTTACATACTATGGTCAAAGGGAGACTGCGGCGCAAAATTATTAAAAAGCTGTTCAGGAAAGACGAACAAGCCTTCAATGAATTTATCGATAAAATTAACGGAATTAGCACATGGAAAGAGGCTTCCCACTTTATTGACGATACTTTTTACGAATTGAACATTAACCCGTATTCAAAAGAAGCCATTACTTTTAGCGATATAGTTTATATGCGCTATTTCCCGAAAGATAAGTACATTGGCGCCAAATTAGAGGAAGACCGGTTTTAACAAAGCTCAAAACGGTTCCTGAAACTGCCGAATCAATACTGCCTTTTTAAGTTGAACGGGTAAACGCCTCTAAAAGGGAAATGAATGCAAGATATTTTAATCATTGGATTTGGCAAACTGGGAAGTAGTCTGGAGCGGTTTTTAGTCGGCAAAGGTTTCCGCAACATTAATGTCGTCGAGACCGATAAAGATTATTCTCCTTCCTGGAAGCCCTTTATTTCCGAAGTCAATTTTCATCATAATTTAAACGAATCGATTTTAAAGATCAGCGATTTTGTTTTTATCTCTGTTCCGGACGATCAGATTTTGCCTGTTGCGCGGGCATTAAGTAAATACAACCTCGATAAAAAAAGGATTGTTCACACCTCGGGCGCAGTGGACGCCTCCGTTCTTGATCCTTTGAAAATCCGCGGAGCTCTTACGGGAAGCTGGCATCCCCTGCAGACGTTTAATCAAATGTTTTTATCGGAAAAGGTGTGGGATTCAATTGTCTGCAGCTTTCAAGGGGACGAAGCCGTCCTTTCGGAATTGGATCGGATCTTTTCGGATGTGAATTTGCAAATCATAAAAGTGAACGCGGAACAAAAAAAAGCGATTCATACCGCCGCGGTGGTCGCTGCAAATTATCAGGTTGCTCTGTATGGCTGGGCGCAGGAAATTATTAATCAGTCAGGATTAAAAAATATCGGGGTCTCGAAAATCCTCGGTCCGCTGGTACGGCAGGTGGTCGAAAATTTTTCGCGGAAACCTCTGTCGGAGATTCTCACCGGTCCTCTTCAACGGGGCGATATTAGCACTATAGAGCAACATCTGAATTATTTAAAAAAGAATTCGGATGCGCAATCTGTCGAACTTTACAAATTATTGGCATTAAAAATTTTGGAGAACCCGGATTTCTCGGTTAATAATCGAAGTAAATTGGGACAATTCTTAAACGATTATGAAAATTGATTATCATATCCATACAAAACTTTGCAAGCATGCTTCCGGAGAAATGGAAGATTATGTAGAACGAGCCATTGAGCTGAAATTTGACGAAATTGCTTTTACCGATCATATTCCTCTGCCGGACGGATTTGATATTACGCATCGGATGAGCCTAGAACAGTTGGATGAGTATGCAGAGGCGATTTTTAAATTGCAGAACCGCTATCCCGAAATAACCATTCTCCCCGGAATAGAAGCCGACTTTTACGAGGGGTTCGAAGACTTTTTGTGCGATACCTTTCAACGTTTCTCTTTTGAAATAATTATTCTTTCCGTTCATTTTCTTAAACATTGGCCCCCTGATAACTGGGTGTTTAGTTATTACTTTCCCGAAAAATCGCTTTCCGAAATCTATTCCGAGTATTTGAGTGCCGTTGAAAAAGGAATCCGAACCGGGCTCTTTAACGTTGTGGGTCATATTGATTTAATAAAACAACCGGATGAACCTCTTCTAAAACATAACGAGCGGGAACTTCGCAGAATATTGAGTCTTGTTAAAAAACAAAACATGGCGCTTGAAATAAACACTTCTGGTTTGCGCAAACAAATCGGGGAAACTTATCCCCATTCTTCCGTCTTTCCCTTATTGGCTGAATATCAAATTCCGGTCACTTTGGGCTCGGACGCCCACGCTCCGCATCAGGTGGGTTATGCTTTTGAGCGGGTTGAAAACGAATTGGCAAACACGGAAGGTTTGTCAAAGGTTCGCTTAAGAAACGGTCAATTGATTTTAGTTCCGTGGCATGAAGAGTTAGAGACCAAACAGTCAGGGGCATGAAAGATGGAGAGTATCTGGCGGCGGGTTAATCAAAATATTCCGGAGATTTTGAAAAGATATCGTAGGGTGGCGGTTGTGGGAATTTCAAACAAGCCCTATCGTCCCAGTTATGATATTGCCCGATATCTGCTGAATCTGGGATTCACGATTTATCCGGTAAATCCCAATTATGAAGAAGTAATGGGACTTCGCTGTTACAATAGTTTAAAAGAAATTGAAGGACCGGTGGAGATTGTGGATATTTTTCGTCGATCCGATAGGGTGCTGCCCGTTGTGGAAGAAGCGATAGAGATAGGGGCAAAGGTGATTTGGATGCAGTCGGGGGTGATAAATGAAGAGGCGGCGGAAAGGGCGCTTTGTGCGGGTTTGGATGTTGTTATGAATATGTGCATTAAAATTGAGTTAGCGGGAATGAAGTCGGAGAGATAGAGTGAGCAGGATAAGTGGGGGTAAATGAGAAAACGGGTGGATTGGGTTCAGGTCG
>JAJRSN010000132.1 GCA_024278715.1 Calditrichota bacterium | reverse complement strand
AGTACAAAAATATTCTTTTAAAAATTTATAGGAAATTCCCCATAAAATTAAGTCCCTTTATTTTTTATAAAGAAGAGGTAATGTTCAGGAGAAATGGCGCTTCAGTACTTTGTCAATCTGTAACTATGTTACTCTTCACGCATTACGCTTTTTCGCTTTGTTACTTCTGTCTTTTTCTTGGGCTAAACAAGCCACCTCGGCAATTTTGTCCGGAGGTCCGAGGACAAAAAGCACATCGTTAGCAGATAATGGCATGTTCACATCCGGATTGGATAGTATCTGCGAATCGCGCCGTATCGCCAGAACGGTAACCTCATATTTCTTCCTAAGCTCAATTTCAGCCAGGCTCTTTCCCGCCAAGGGCGATCCTTCCGCAATCCGCAACGTACTGACTTCTACATCGGAAAGTTGAAGGTGCAAATCGGACAATGAAGAAGATTCTTTTGACAGACTGCGAAACATCTCGTAACCGTCCGATCGTATTTCGGCGACCAGTGTTTCGATTTCATCTTTCGGAATGAGATATTTGGTCAGAACCCGGGTAAAAATTTCCACGGAAGTCTCGAATTCTTCCGGAATGACCTCATTGGCGCCCAATTGGTACAAAGGTTTCATTTCCTTTAGATAGCGGCTGCGTACAATCAAATGAACCTTCGGATTGAGCCGCCGGATAATCTCCACAATTCTGCGCGTTGAGGTGGGGTCATTAATTGCAATAACAACAACTCTCGCGTCTTTGATGTTGGCGTGCAGAAGAACCACTTCCTGAGTTGAATCGCCGTAATAAATGGGTTCGCCCTTTGCCTGTTCGTTCCTCACCGTTTCCGGATTCACTTCGATAATTACATAGGGAATACCCGAAACTCGCGCGGCTCGGGCTACATTTCTGCCGTTAACTCCGAAGCCGATGATAATGAGATGGTCTTTTTTGCTTTCAATCTTTTTCTTCGGTACGGGATGGAAACCCGCCTTTAATTTTTTGGGCAGGGGCAGCCACAAAACCGCATTGGCTATGCGCGGCGCCAGCGCTATGATAAACGGAGTCGCCGCCATGGTCAGTATGGAAAAGGCTAAAAACGTCTGATAAGTATTTCCCGTAAGCAAGCCGTACTCAACTCCGGATCTGGACAAAATGAAGGAAAATTCGCCCACCTGACTGAGTCCGAGACCCACCAGAATCGCGGTGCGCAAAGGGAGTCCCAATAAGATTACCGCAAAAAAGGCAATGGCGGTTTTTAAAGCCAGTACCCCCAAAGCTATCAGCGTAATGGTTCCCGGCTGCCGGAAAAGAAAGCCGATATCCAGCAGCATGCCGATGGAAACAAAGAAGAAGCTTGTAAAAACATCGCGAAAGGGGAGAATATTGCCGAGCGCCTGATGACTGTATTCGGACTCGGAGATGATCAATCCGGCTAAAAACGCTCCCAGAGCAAGAGATAGTCCGGCTTTGTAAGTAAGCCACGCCACGCCAAGGCATATTAAAACGATGCTTATTAAAAAGATTTCCTGATTGCGCGTCTTTGCGATCTGATACAATACATGGGGCACAATCCATTTTGTACTGATCATCACCAACAGGATAATGCCGATTCCTTTAGCCAGAAGAATGAGCGCGGTTTCTCCTAAATTACCGGTTGCGCCGGCAAGCAGCGGAGTGATTAAAATCATGGGAACAATGATGATGTCTTGAAAAATCAGGATGCCCAGCGTGGTGCGCCCGTGCGGAGTATCGACTTCGGCTCTTTCTTGAATGAGTTTAAGCACGATCGCCGTGCTGCTCAGCGCGACGAGAAATCCGATGAAGATCGCCTCGCCCGAGGACTGACCGAGGCGTCGGGCGATGTACATCGTCGCCAGAAAGGTCAACGATACCTGAAGCGATCCTCCCAGCAGAACGGACTTTTTGATTTGCAGCAGCCTTTCAAAAGAGAATTCGATGCCAATTGTGAAAAGCAATAACACAATACCGATTTCTGCCAGCAGTTCAACTTCGTGAACAGCCTGAACCAGACCAAAGCCGTAAGGACCGACCAATATTCCCGTGAGCAAAAATCCCACAACCGAGGGGATGCGCAGGCGATGGCAGATAAAAATAACGGCAACAGCCAGTCCGAAAATAATAACGATGTCATTTAACAGCGGTATTTCCATCTTTTGATTACCTTTTGATTCATATCGAAAAATTCAAAACAATCGGCTGAGCAGCCTCTGCGACTTAATGCCTTTTGCAATAAACAGAACGCGCTGCTCCGGAACTCTGCGGGGCGGTTTCCGCTGAAATGTGCCACTTCGGTGAACCGCGTCTGTACTCTCTATGATTTTTTTCTAAAGCTTAGCGTTCAATTCATTCGTCAAAATAAGAAGAAAACCGCGGATTCACAAAAAAACGCGGAGCGCGCCTACCGCATTGATTTTGTTTGTTCGTTTATCTTAACACATTTTATCCGCTTTTTATCAAAAACATAATCTTGTTTAGCGACAGGAATACTACTATCCCGCCGAGCCAATGATTTTTAAGGATAAAGATATTTTAGTCATTGTTTGTATTCCGCTTAATGAAATGTTTTTTAGTAAACATTAGCGGCAGTAAAACAGCTAAAAGGAAGACGATATTGATAACCACATTGAAGCGAACATGATAATTGACGGAGATAACCGTATCAATTACGAACCAGACAATAAATCCTGCGGCAATGCAGTTCCGCGCCCAGCGCTCTTTTGCCTTAAACGGGTAATAGGCGATGAAAGAGAGAAATACGCCCCAGCCCGAAATCACCGCGCCCAGAACGCCGTAAATCCAGGCTTGGAATATTACCGCATTTTCAGGCAGCTCCTTTAATCCCCAAAATTCCGGATTGATTTGATTATTGAACATAAAGTTCATCAGGGTAGAATTACTAAAAAATGATAATACTAGTCCGAAGGCGATAAGATAAATTCCAAAGCCCAATAACCATTTTTGCCAAAAATTAAAGCCGACCATGAAAATCCTTTCTTTTCCGCGCCTGACCGCTGTTTAAATTCGGTTTGAACAAATGATTTGACCAAGCCGGAAAACCGCAGCCAAAGAGGCATTATCGTTTTTTTCTTCAATTTAGGGGTAATAAGTTGCCTCATT
>JAJRSN010000131.1 GCA_024278715.1 Calditrichota bacterium | reverse complement strand
TTTGTAAACGTCTTTTAAAAGAAATCGATAAAATGCGTTTAATCTGGATGATCCTTTGGACAAAGAAGCATTAACAAGAAACACAGGGATGTTTAATTTTTTTGCGGCGTAAATTTGATTGGGCCAAATATCGTGTTTGGAAATGATTATCAATCGCGGGTCTATTCTTTTTAATATCTTTTTCCACAACCAGTAAAAATCGAATGGCTGATAAACATGAATTTCATCCGGATATGTTTTTTTAGCGTGCTCGTAGCCCGACGGCGAAAAAAAGGTGACTATTATTTGATATTGTTTTCCGAGACGGTGAATAATCGGTCGGATATGCTCGAATTCACCGAGAGAAGAGGCATGAATTAAAATCGTCTTTTTATCTTTGGGAAGAAACGACGTTAAAATTTTTGTTGATTTATATCTGCCGACAACGGCATTTCTGATTCTCTTATTAAAAAAAACAGTA
The DNA here is from genome assembly GCA_024278715.1 of Calditrichota bacterium. Classification (GTDB taxonomy): domain Bacteria; phylum Calditrichota; class Calditrichia; order Calditrichales; family Calditrichaceae; genus Caldithrix. The sequence continues at coordinate 3,560 of JAJRSN010000131.1, read as the reverse complement.
AGATGAACCAATAGCAGAGCCAGCGGAAAAATAAAAAAGCGATAAACTAAACGCGTGAAAAAAGACATGTTACATCCACGATTCCAATTGGTTGAACACGGCTTGAGGTTTAATATCCTTCATACATTTAAAATGAAAAAGCGGGCAGAAATTTCGCCCTATATGTGAACAGGGTCTGCACCACAGATTTTCGTTTTCACAGATTTTGTGCTCGCTGCGAAAGGGGAAAAATCCCAATTCTTTAACTGTCGAGCCGAAAATTGCCAGCACCGGAGTATTTACTGCGGTCGCTAAGTGCATTAAACCGGAATCATTTGACACCAAAAACTTTGCCTTGCTGATGACGATGGCGGTTTCTAACAATGACAATTCTCCCGCCAAGTTAAAAACCTTGTCCGAAATCCGGAGCGCCTCGAAACTTTTAGCCTCTTTTTGACCTCCCAATAGAATTATGTTTATGTTTTTAGCGGACACTAATTTTTTAATTAAATCCTTAAAATAATTCGGGAGCCATTGTTTGGTTTTAAAACCCGCTCCCGGCGCTATTACAACATAGCCCTTTTGCAAAAACCCTCTGTCAAAAATCGATAACAGTCCTTCTTCGATATGGTTTTTCCAGAAGATTTCCAGACCGTTTAAATCGTCTTTAACGCCCGCCTTTTCACCGACTTTAAGGTAGCGTTCGGGAATGGGCAAAACGGTTTTGTAGGTATTGATCTTTAAATACACCAGTAAGGCTCTTTTCAGCTTATCCTTTTTTATCCGAAAAACCTGACTATTGGCATTAAACGTCAAAATTCTGCTACGGATATTATTGTGTAAATCGAAAATATAATCGTACTCGTTTTTTAGTAGTTTTTTTCGTAACCGCCATAATCCCGAAATCCCTTCGTTTTCGTCGATTGAATAAATTTTATGCAAATGGGGATTATATTTGATAAGGTCGATGAATTTTTTCTTAACCACGAAATCAATGGCTGCGTCGGGGAAGGAAATCCGCGTTTGTCTGATAAAAGGAGTGGCTAATAATACATCGCCAATAGAGCTTAACCGAATAATCAGGATTCTTTTTTTGAAGTTCATAATTCATTTTGATCGATTAATCGTGAAATCAACAAAATTATACAAAGCCGTTTTTACCTCCGAATCGGAATAACCCGAGATGCATTCTTTGGCTTTTTGTGCATATTCGCTTAGTTTGCTTTCCGAATATTCAATTCCGTTGTAGTTTTTAACGAATTTGATGATATATTCAACATCTCCCGCCGACACGCCTTTTTTCAATAATTTTTTAATTTTTGAAATTTCCTTGCGCGAGGCTTGGTTAAAAGAATGAATCAAAGGAAGAGTAATTTTTTTATCTCTGAAATCATTCCCAACCGGTTTGCCTAAAATTTTCTGATGCCCGTAATAGTCCAACAAATCGTCTTTGATTTGAAAAGCGATTCCCAAATTTTCGCCGAATTTTTTTAGATTTTCGTGATCTTCCTGGTTTTGCGAAACTGTTATGGCGCCTAATTCAGATGCGGCTCCCATCAAAGCAGCCGTTTTGTTGGCGATAATATCAAAATATTCTTCTTCGGAAATGCGGAGATTGCGGGCTTTTTCGATTTGCATCAATTCGCCTTTGCTTAAGCGTTTGGAAGCGATGGCTAATTTGTGCATTACATCCAAACTGCCGGTCATGGTCGCGCTGATCAAACATTTCGAAAGAAGATAGTCGCCCATTAAAATAGCAATCTTATTTTTCCACAAGGCATTTATTGACGGGAATCCCCGACGGACGTGTGCGTTATCGATGACATCGTCGTGCACAAGAGAAGCGGTGTGGAGCAGTTCTACTACCGAAGCGACAAGGTAGGTTTCTCTGACTGGCTTGCCCACCAATTTAGCGGACATTATTACCAATAACGGTCGAATGCCCTTGCCTTTGTTTTTAATAATATATTTTGCAACCGTATCTATTAAATAGACATTAGAAGCGAGAATTTCTCTGAAAACACCGTCAAATTCTTCTAATTCCGTTGCTACCGCTTTTTTTATGTCCTTTAAAGAAATTTTCATTACAGTAAATTTTATCCTACTAAAATCAATAATTAAAAAGAGTTAAAAATAACAATATATTCATTACTAAGCAATAATTTGCCATTTTTAATCGTCTTTTCTTTTTTTGGCAAAAAAATAACTTATCCAGATGGTTACTTCATAAAGCAAAGCAAGAGGAATCGCCAATAATAATTGAGTGGTCGGGTCTGGCGGGGTTAAAATTGCTGCGAGCACAAATATCACTACAATAGCGTATCGCCTGTATTTTCTCAAAAATTGCGGCGTTAACAGCCCCATTCTTGTCAGCAATAAACTCACCACGGGAAGCTCAAAAACAATTCCGAAGACCAGAACAATTCTTGCCACAAACCCAAAATAAAAATCCAGCGCGATGTTGTTTTTTACATTCTCCGGTACAAGGCTGAGAAAAAAGTCAAGAGCAAACGGAATAATAACAAAAAAAGCGAAGGCGGCTCCTATTATAAAGCTGAGCGTGGCGAAGGCAATGACCGGTATTACATATTTGCGTTCTTTATCTAAAAGCCCTGGAGCTACAAATGCCCAGATCTGATAAAAAATAACGGGCAAAGAAAAAACAATTCCCGCTATTATCGACAATTCTAACTTAATTACAAAAACCGTTTGAACCTTTAATACCTGTAATTGCAGTTGGTTTTTCAGGTTTTTTGTGGTCAGCAATAGAAAATCAAGAATATAATCGGAGAAGAAAAAACTGATGATCGCAAATACGACGATCGCAATCAACGATTTTATTATTCTCCAGCGCAATTCCTCGAGATGATCGAGGAACGGCATTTCGACTTCTTGAATGTTTTTCTTTTTCATGTTTTTACAAAAAAGCCCCTTATGGAAAAGGGGCGTTATTGACCCACCTTAAGCGTTTACAACGAATACATCTGAAAATTCTTGTTCAATTCTCTTACTTCTGCTTTTACCTGCTCCGCGACTTTCTCATCATCAATATCGGAAAGAACGCGGTCGATAAAACCAGCGATGATTTTCATCTCATTTTCTTTCATGCCTTTTGTTGTTAAAGCCGGAGTGCCGATGCGTATTCCGCTTGTAACAAACGGGCTTCTCGTATCAAACGGAACCATGTTCTTGTTAACCGTGATTCCCGCGGCATGCAGCGCGTTTTCCGCGGCTTTACCCGTAATATTTTTACCCGTCAAGTCCACAAGAAAGACATGATTATCTGTTCCGCCCGAAACAATTTCATATCCTCTTTCAATCAATTCGTTCGCCAGAGTTTGAGCGTTTTTGACAATCTGTTTTGCATATTCTTTAAATTCCGGTTTTAACGCTTCGCCAAAAGCCACCGCTTTGGCGGCGATTATATGCATTAAGGGTCCGCCCTGAATACCCGGCATAACATTGCTGTCAATTATCTCGGACATCATTTTCACGCGTCCCGATTTGGGGGCGACAATACCCATTTTGTTTTCACTGTCTTTTCCCACCATTATCATGCCGCCACGCGGTCCGCGCAAGGT
>JAJRSN010000130.1 GCA_024278715.1 Calditrichota bacterium | reverse complement strand
TTCTCGTGGAACGCGCAAACGAATTGACGCAGCTAAGACGCGAAAGCGAGATTCTTCATCATGAAAAAATCCGTCAAAGTCGATTCGAAGAATTTGTAGGTCAAAGTAGACATACCAAACAAATACTCGATTTAGTGGAAAAGGTCGCTCCCACTAACTCTACGGTATTGATAACCGGCGAAACCGGAACCGGGAAAGAACTCATTGCCCGGGCTATCTATCGAAAAAGTCTGCGCCGGGATAAACCTTTTACCGTCGTAAATTGCAGCGCTTTGCAGGATACGCTTTTGGAAAGCGAGATGTTTGGCTATGAAAAAGGTGCTTTTACCGGCGCCCTGAAAAATAAAAGAGGATTGGTCGAGGTCGCAAATACGGGCACGCTTTTTCTTGATGAAATAGGCGACGTCAGCTCCGAGTTTCAAATTAAATTTTTACGCTTTTTGGAAAACGGCGAGTATCGTCCGCTGGGCGGCACCCACGTTTTAAAAAGTAATGTGCGCATCATTGCAGCCACCAACCGCGATTTGAAACAATTAATGCAGGAAGGAAAATTTCGGGAAGACCTTTTTTACCGGCTGAACGTTTTTAATGTCCATTTGCTTCCCCTGAGAGAACGAAAAGAAGATATCCCGGTTTTAATCGATCATTGTTTGCAAAAAATTTGCTACCTGTTAAACAAAGGCGTTAAATCGTGCAGCTCCGAAGCTTTGCAAATTCTGCAAAATTATGACTGGCCCGGTAATGTTCGTGAACTTGAAAATGTCCTTGAACGCGCCGTAATCCTTTCCGAGGGTAAAGAAATTACCGTCAACGATTTGCCGGCAGACCTTAAAGAACAAGCGCAGAACGAATCAATTAAGAACGATAATTCCCTGAAATCCATGGAACGAAAACACATTTTATCTGTTCTTAAAGAAGCAAACTGGAATAAGACGCATGCCGCCCGGATTTTAGGAATCACCAAAAAGACCCTTTATCACAAGATGCGGATGTACAATATCGACTACTGAACCGATTTTAGTTTCAGTGATTCGTTTTGAGGTTAGGTTTCCCTTCTACCCTCCCGCCGGATACTTTGGAAACGCTTTAATATTTAACGCCCAAAATTTTACGCCGCCGTTCATTGACCAAAAGGTTAATTATTTTCAAGTTAATTAATTTATTCACAAAATTGGCATCTGTTTTGCAATATATCAAAGCGAGCTATCGAAATTGGTTACAATTAATGGGGGGATTTCCATGCAGACCCGTCGTAAAGTTAAATACGAGGCGGAATTAGATCCGTCGTTTACAAAATGGGTTTCCACGGTTCCGGGAGGAGAACGGATTCGTGAATGCTTTCAGTGCGGCACGTGCAGCAGTATTTGTCCTTTAAGCGTTTATATGGATATCAGTCCTCGTCGTTTAATTGCCATGGCAGACGCAGGTTTTAAGGAAGAAGTGCTGAGTAGTTTTACCATCTGGCTGTGCGCTTCATGTTATTCCTGCTCGGTCAATTGTCCCAAAGATATTAAAATTACCGATATAATGTACGGACTAAAACGCAGGGCAATAGAAGAAGGTATTTTTCCAAGCCGGCGGTTTGCCATTCCGATTCTTGCCAAGGCGTTTGCCAACATGGTGCGTAAAAACGGTCGGGCAACCGAGAGCCGTCTGGTGGTATCCTTAGCATGGCGGGTCAGTCTTTTTCGTCTTCTCAACATGGCGCCGTTGGGCGTCAAACTTCTGCGGCACGGCAGATTGTCGTTTAAAAAGGAAAAGATTCAAAATAAGCAAGAAATTCAAACCATGTTAAAAGCCCTGGAGGCTAACCGATGAAAAAATATACATACTATCCGGGATGCTCGGTAAAAGGCACAGCCAAATCGTACGAAGATTCTCTTTTAGCGGTTTTCCGTAGGCTTAATCTGCATTTGGAAGAGCTTCCCGATTGGAATTGCTGCGGAGCCACCTTTTACATGTCGATCGATGAAGTCACTTCTTTCACTCTTTCCGCGCGCAACCTGTCTTTGGCGGAACAATACGATCGTGATGTTGTGGCGCCCTGCAGCGCTTGTTATCTGGTTCTCCTGAAAACTCAGGATTACATTAAACGTTATCCTAAAATCCGTGAAAAAGTGGACGTCGCACTGACAGCCGCAAATTTGACTTACAAAGGTTCGGTAAAAATTCGTCACCCGCTTGAAGTGCTGCTTAACGATATCGGATTGGGAGAACTTAAAAATCTGGTAAAAAAGCCGTTGCGCTCGTTTAAAACAGCGGCTTACTACGGCTGCCAGCTTGTTCGTCCCTTTGCGGAATTTGACGACGCATCCTATCCCGAAACAATGGATTCTATGATGGAAACCTTAGGCGCGGAAGCGATAGATTATCCGGTTAAAACGCGTTGCTGCGGCGGTTCTTTGATGGGCACGATGGAAGATGTGGGCATGCGCCTGAACTATATTTTACTGAACGAGGCTCACAAACGCGGCGCAAACTGCATTGTCACCGTTTGCCCGTTATGCCAGTTTAATCTTGAAGCGTACCAGAAGAAGATCATTAAAAAATACAACGGCGTTCCGGAAATTCCGGTGTTCTATTTTACCCAGTTGGTCGGCTTGGCTTTGGGAATTCCGGCAAAGGAACTCGGACTCGGTAGGTCGATCGTTTCACCTGAAAATTTAGTGGAAAGTCTATCGGTTGTTCAGGCGACCGCCCCTTAGCTTGTTCAGGGTAAAATCAAAAAATGCGGCTCAAAAGGCAGAATCGGCGACCCGGAACCGCGAGACGGCTAAGTTTTTAATTTCCGGACGCCAAAAAAATTACAGTCATTAAGATTCGGGATGTTTTTGATCGGTTTTCAATAAACGTTGACCAAATTTTTTAACAGAAAAAGTCGGGGATTTTTTATGGGAACAAATGGGGATGTAAAAATAGGCGTTTATGTCTGCCATTGTGGTACAAACATCGCCGCCAAGGTTAATATTAAAGAAGTGGTTGAATTTGCTCAGACTCTGCCACACGTGGCTATCGCGCGGGAATACAAGTTTATGTGTTCCGATCCGGGACAGGAGTTAATCAAGCAGGATATCAGGGAACTGGGGATTAATCGTGTTATTGTGGCATCTTGCTCTCCGTTGATGCACGAAGTAACCTTTCGGCGCGTACTTGAAGAAGGCGGTTCCAATCCCTTTTTCTTCCACATGGCAAATATTCGGGAACACGATTCGTGGGTAACTTCGAGTTCCAAACAAGCCACCCGCAAAGCTCAGGCATTAATCGCCGCGGCTGCCAAAAGGGTATTTTTTCACGAAGCCCTGCAAAAAAACACTGTTCCCGTCAACAGTAATGTAATGATCGTCGGCGGCGGTATATCGGGCATTCAGGCTGCCTTAACCATAGCCAACGCCGGTAAAAAAGTTTATCTGGTTGAAAGAGAGCCTTCCATCGGAGGGCACATGGCAAAATTCGATAAGACGTTTCCAACCCTGGACTGCGCTTCCTGTATTCTGACGCCGAAGATGACACAGGTGGCTTCCCATCCGAATATCGAATTATTGACCTATTCCGAAGTGGAATCGGTTGAAGGTTATGTCGGCAATTTTAAAATACAGGTTCGTAAAAAAGCCCGCTTTGTGGACGAAAATCTTTGTACCGGCTGCGGGGAATGTACCGAAGTTTGTCCCATTGATATTCCTTCCGAATTTGACGAAGGGCTGGGCATGCGCAAGGCAATTTATCGTCCGTTTCCGCAATCCGTGCCCAATACCTACACCATCTCGCGCAAAGGTCTCCCGCCCTGTCAGGCGACGTGCAGTTTGCATCAAAAAGCACAGGCGTATATTCAATTGATCGCCAAGGGTGAGTTTGAAAAGGCACTTCAGATTATCCTTCGCGACAATCCGTTGCCCTCAATTTGCGGCAGGGTGTGTTCTCATCCCTGCATGTCGGTATGTTCGAGGAATAAAGTGGATCAGGCTGTGAACATTCCCGGTTTAAAGCGCTTTGTAACCGATCGGCTTTCGGATTACGAATTACCCAAACCCGCTCGGGAACGT
>JAJRSN010000129.1 GCA_024278715.1 Calditrichota bacterium | reverse complement strand
GGTTAAGCGGGCTTCTCCGGTCACTTCGTTACTTTTCGTTAATCGTTAAGCGTATAAGCGTTAAGCGGCTTCTCCAGTCACTCGTCACTTTGTTACTCGTTACTCATCACGCGTCACGCATTACGCATTACGACTTTGTCACTCGTCACTTGTTACTTGTTACTTGTTACTTGTTACTTGTTACTCATCACGCATTACGCATTACGCATCACGACCTTGTCACTTTGTTACCTAACCAATAACTATTAACAACTTCTCTCCCGTATGGTGTCAAGAATAATAAGCAGCAATTAACGCCTAATTTTTATATTGTAAAAAAATTTTAATCTCCGGGAACACTGTAGTATGGTACAGGTCGTTATAACCTTTAAAGGAACAAAACAATCACACAAAACGGAGGTAAAATGAAGATTAAAACCATTAAAACGAAGGGCAATCCCCGACGCAGCCTTATCGGTGCAATTGTTGCGGCGATTGTGGCTTCGGTTTGTTGCGTGGGTCCGCTGGTGCTTTTGGCTCTCGGAATAGGAGGAGCGTGGATCAGTAATTTAACGGCGTTGGAACCCTATCGACCGATATTCATTGCCATTACTCTGATCTTTTTGGCTTATGCTTTTTACAAAGTTTACAAAAAGCCAAAAGCGGAAGAATGTGAATCGGAGAGTTACTGCGCCAATCCCAGATCAGAACGAATCAATAAAATCGCACTGTGGGTAGTAACCTTAATTATAGCGGCGCTCTTTATAACTCCGTACATCGCCGGGTTTGCCGCCGATAATTCCGGAGACGAAATAAAGATAACAAAAGCCCAACCCGAACAAACCCGCAATATCGTTTTAAGCATTCAGGGAATGACCTGCCCTTCCTGTCCGCTTACGATTCAAAAGAGTTTGAAAGCGTTGGACGGCGTTTTACAGGCAAAAGTGGTTTTTGAAGAGGAAAGAGCTTATGTTAAATATGATCCTAAAAAAGTAACGATTGAACAGATAACAAATGCCACCGCCAATGTAGGATATCCGTCAACTGTAGTAAAGGAAAAATAATTATTGTCCGAAATAGATAATCAGAAAAAAGGGCAACCAAAAACAGGAGACAAAAAAATGAACATTAAAACCATTGAACTAAAAATCAAGGGAATGACTTGCGATAATTGCGCCGCGACGATTGAAAAACAATTAACCGTCGCCGGAGTTGTTAGTAAAAAAGCCAGTTTCAAAAAGCACAACGCGATAGTATCTTTCAATCCCGATGAAATCGCAGGCGAGCAAATCATTCGTCTGGTAAACGACACCGGACACTATGAGGTAGAGGGATTTCAGGAGATAAAACCCGCCATAGACGATAAACCGCATCTGGTTATCATCGGCGGCGGTTCCGCAGCCTTTGCCGCTACCATTCAGGCGCACGAATTGGGCGCACGGGTCACCATGATCAATGAAGGATTACCCGTCGGCGGTACCTGCGTTAATGTGGGCTGCGTTCCTTCCAAAACACTTATCCGAGCCGCCGAAGAACTTCATCAGTCCAACACCCCAAAATTTCCGGGTATTGTCAAACAGGGCAAATTGCAGAGCTTTAAGGAAGTGATCGAAGAAAAAAGAAAAATGGTTAAAGCGCTGCAGCAGGAAAAATATATCAGCGTTGTGGCTGAAATGGACAATTTTGCTTTGATCAAAGGCAGAGCCCGAATCGCCTCGCCCAAAAGCGTGTTCGTAAACGGGGAAACCATTGCCGCCGATGCGATTCTTGTAGCCACCGGCGCTTCTCCTAAAATACCGCCTATCCCCGGTCTCGATGAAATCGATTATTTAACCAATGAAACGGCTTACGAACTGGAAGACTTGCCGGAGCGCCTCATTGTGCTCGGCGGGAATTACATTGGACTGGAAAACGCGCAGATGTTTGCCCGCTTTGGCAGCAAGGTGACCGTGGTTGAACTGCTGCCTCAGATACTGCCCACGGAGTCACCGGAATTAGCGGAAGAATTGCAAAAATTTCTCTCCGCGGAAGGAATCGAATTTTTGACCAACGCCCGAACCAGCCGCGTTTACAGGGAAGGCGACGAGATCGTATTGGAAATGAATATTGAGGGTAAAGAGCGGAAACTCCGCGGCACTCATTTACTGGTAGCCACGGGACGCAAAGCCAATACCGGGGAGCTCGGTCTCCAAGAAATAGGCGCGGAACTAACGCAACAGGGATTTTTAAAAGTCGATGAATATTTGCAAAGTAACGTTGAGGGCATATACGGCGCAGGCGACGTGATCGGCGGTTTTATGTTCGTTTATACGGCGGCTTATGAAGGAAAAATCGCCGTCTTAAACGCGCTTTCACAGGTTAAACAAAAAGTCGATTACAGCGCTCTTCCCTGGGTCATTTTCACCGATCCGCAGCTTGCGGGGGTTGGCGCGGATGAAAAACAAGCGGCTGAGCTGGGTATTGACGCGGAGGCAGCCGTTTTGCCTCTTTCTTACGTTCCGCGCTCCATTGCCGCCAAGGACACCCGCGGCTTTATCAAATTGATTCGCAATAAGCAAACCGACGAATTGGTTGGCGCGCGCATTTTGGCTGCTGAATGATCGGAATTGCTTATGGAAATAGCGATGGCAATAAAATTCGGCATTAAGGTCGAGCAGATTAAGGAGATGTTCCATCCTTATTTAACTCTGTCCGAAGGGGTCAAATTAGCGGCAATTACGTTTGACAAAAAGATGAGCGACTTAAGCTGCTGCGCGACATAATTTGCGTGATGCGTGATGCGTGATGCGTGATGCGTGATGCGTGATGCGTGATGCGTATAAATGATTATCGACATTTAATCAAATGTCATTAAAAAGGAGCTAAAATTCTAACTTCTATATTTAATTTCGGATTTACTATTTTCCTCATAAATCTACTTTGTAACTCCGTCACTTTGATACTCGTCACGCGTCACGCCTTTGTCACTTTAATTGCCCCTCAGGAGAAACGGCATTTTTTTTAACGTCCCGTTTTGCCGCTATATTCAACCAAATTCAATCCCTTTAAAACAGGATAAACGGGAACAGCGATCCGTCCGGGAAAATGTTGTTTTAAAACAGCCATATCTGTTTTTTTCAATTTTAATGTATCCAACAAAGCATAATTAACATAAAAAGAGTAATCCGATTTAATCCGGTTCAGATAGTCATAAATTGTTTGTATGTCACGCAGGTCTTTCCCCCTCAGAATTTGCGCCAGACCCTTTTTGTAGTAAAGATAATCGTTCCAAATCCGCGTTTGTTCTTTTACAAAAACGGAATTATTCAATCCCCGTTTTTGGGCTTCCCGAATAACAACTTCGTCGTCAAGAACATGGCGCGCGCTTAACAAAAGACTTTTCATAAATAACTTTTTATTTCCAAATCTAAGAGGATACGGAGCCACCGCAATCCGCTCAAGTAAATCCTTTGCCGTCCAGGTTGTGCCGTCATAAAATTCAACCATTTTTTCTTTCAAAAAATTTTCATTATTATCGGTGAATGAAGAATAGAGATCTAACGGCAAATGATCTTCCTGTTTGGACTTTATTTTTTCAAAGATAAGCCGTTCAAGTAACCGAACAAGAGATTTAAATTTTTCTTTGTCCAGTTTATAAGGCGGCAAGGGTACATTTTGGGCAAGATAGTTCTGAAATTCCTCTTCCATTTTCCGGCGTTTAATCAACTTGTAAAGAGAATTTCGTTGTTGTTCATAATCGCTTTGTGAAGAAAAAATATTCTTTTTTTCTCCTGTTACTTTTAAGATAAAATAATAAAATCCTTCTTTGATAGGTGGACTTACTTCTCCTGGCTTCATTTTGAAAACCTGCTTTTCAATTTCGGGCAGCGCGCCGCTATATGAAATTGTGTCTTTAGGAATCAAATCGGGCGAAAAGCCCCTTGTTCTGGCAACGGACTCAAAATTGCCGCCATTTCTTATTAAATTACTCGCTTTTTGCGCTTCTAAGCTATCGGTAAACAACAAATAACGGACAATCTTTTTTATTTTGGATCGGAGATACGCTTCCTTTAGTTCCGCTTCATTCACCCGTATCTTTGGCGCAATAACTTTATTCCAAAAGGCTTCGATTAAAGCCTCTCTGTGATATTCGTTACGTAATGCAATGATTTTCTTATTTTTACCCTTTAATTCTTTTTCAGCATTCAAAGCTATTAATTTTTCGGCAATCATGGTGTTCAATAACACTTTTTTGGCTGAGTCAGGTTCCCGAATCCCGCTTAAATAAGGATTGAATTCATAAGTGATTTTAAATTCGTTTGCCGAAATATATTTATCGCCGATTTTAGCTATATACTTATTTTCAGACTCTTTTTGACAACTAAAAAAAATAAATATTACAATCAACAAAACAGAAATAATATGTTGTTTAACCATAAACAAGCTGCTCTAAAACTTAATGATTTTTAATCAGATATATTCAAGATTCTTGTTAAAAATAAAGCCGACCTAAAAAACTTTTAAGTCGGCTTTATTTTTCAAAACCTTAAACTAATGCTGAATCGCTGCACATTTTGTAAAACTCCGAAATCCGCATAAGCATAATCAATTTTCAATATTACGGTTGATACGAGCCT
>JAJRSN010000128.1 GCA_024278715.1 Calditrichota bacterium | reverse complement strand
CCTGATGTAAATTTCGCAGCGCAGATGTCAAATATTGAGAATAGGTAGCGATCCCGCATTCAATTGGCGGAAACGAAGTAACAAATCCGACTCGCATCCGATTTCCTCCTTCGTTTGTATTGTCTGACTACCAAATTAGATTAACAACAAAAATGAGAAGATACAGCAATTGTTGACCGCAGATTAAACTGATTACTCAGATTGCGCTGATTAAGTTAAGTTCTTTTTTGATAAGAGGATTTGTTTCCTTTTCGGTTCCGATTTTAAATTCTTTAGAAGTTCTGCATATTGATTGAAAGAAAATCCTGCAATAATAATAGTTCATTTAATGTATGATTTTTTTTACGGAGAAATCAATTCCACGGTTGGGAAATAGGTTCTGTACCCGCTAACATCCCTCCGCTATTTTCTCCGGGTCAAAGCCATGATCTCATCTGTGCTCATTTTAACCGACGCAATGCCTCTAAACTTTCTAAAACGTTTGCTCTTTTTACCATCCTTTTTCTTGACAATGTAAACCCGATCATCTTCCATAACAAAATCAACCTCCGATTCCGGTCTGAGTCCCGGAAGATTCCGGATATGCGCCGGGATGGTAACCTGTCCTTTTTCTTGTAATCTTCATGTCAAATTTCCTAATTGATGTATTACATTATAAAAGTATTACATAGTTTTGCCAGTCCGTAAAATAATTGCAAGATTACTTAACCCTTGACGGGCAATCGGTTTTGACCAATGAACAAATTAAAATTTGAAAAATAAGCGGCAAGCAATTCTTCGGGCACCGGTTTGTAATATTTGTAGCGGAATTACCGATTCTTTAAATTAAATCATTAGCCTGACGCTAAATTTTAATTTCAAAGACTTGCAGGAGAATTAAACCGATGAATTTCAAAATTCGATCCTATCATCCCAGCGATTTGGTTTCGCTCTACCGGATTTGTCTGTTAACCGGAGACAGCGGTTCAGACGCCAGTAATTTGTATAAAGACCCCGATTTGTTAGGACACTTTTACGCGGCTCCCTATGCCGTGCTTGAACCGGAACTTTGTTTTGTGGTTACCGGCGACGGAAGTCCTTGCGGATATATCCTCGGATGCCGCGATTCCGTTAAGTTTTTCGAAAGATGTGAAAACGAATGGTTTCCCGTTCTGCGCGAGCGTTATCCTCTGCCTGAGGCTGATGACAATTCGCATGACGCCCGCATCATTCGACTTATTCATGAAGGACATAAAATAGTCGATGAGCTCAAAGACTATCCCGCCCATTTGCATATCGATCTTTTACCCGTCGCCCAGGGACAGGGCTTGGGACGAAAACTTATCCAAATTTTTACCGATAAACTACGGGAATTAAAAACTCCGGCGCTCCATCTTCAAGTCGGTAAAAGAAATACGGCTGCAATAGGCTTTTACGAACGTGTGGGATTCCATCTAATAATAGAATTCGAATATTCGATCGCTTTTGGGATGAAATTGACGTGACAAGTAAGATTAAAGTCCTCTCAAGATTAAAGTTACAAAGTGACGAGTAATGAGTGACAGAGTAACAAAGTGACTAAGTGACTAAGTGACGAGTGACAAGTAAAGAGAACGTGATGCGTGATAGGTAAGAAAAATGAAAAATGAAAAAAGAGCAAGCAGAGAGCATAGAGCAGTGATACGTGGATGGAGAAGTCGCTTAACGCTTACACCATTAACGCTTAACGAATAACCAATTTAACGACAATGGATTAAATTTCGATAACTCATTACGCATTACGATGAGCGAATAAACCCCTTCAACCCTTAACGAAAATAAATCCCCTTGCTCTCCGCAATTATTCATTGTTTATTCCCTGTAATGGCAGCCCATGCTTTGTGTGTTTTCCCAGGCGGAAGAGGTAACGATGATTGCCGTACGAACGGCGTTGCGTAATCCGATCAATCCGTCTTAAAGTTTACTCACCCGATAGAAGCGTTCGATTTCATTCTCCAGATTGCGCAAATCCCGTCGGGCGCGCTGCAAACGGTGCGTTGTCCTGACCAATCCCACGTAATTCCACATGATATTGCGAATCGAGCTCATATCCTGACTGATTAAAGCAGGATCCGGTTCAAACTCACCGATGTCTTTCCATTCGGGAATATTGTCGGAATTGTAGAGTTTTGTTTCGTTTATGTTCAGTAAAATATGATTTGCGGAACTGTTTGCCCAGACCACGCCTTCCAACAGCGAGGTGCTTGCCAGACGATTTGCGCCGTGAACGCCGGTGCAGGCTACTTCTCCGACGGCGTAAAGATTTTGAAGACTCGATTCGCTATCTTCATTAACCAGCACGCCTCCGCACAGGTAATGCGCCGCCGGAACAACAGGGATCAAATCTTTTGTAGGATCAACCCCAAACTCCATACATTTTTGGTAGATAAACGGAAATTCGTTTTTAATTCGATCGGACGAAAGATAAGAACGCATATCCAGGTAAACATGAGACATATCCTGTTCCAGCATCTCTTTGTGTATGCTGCACGCGACCAGATCTCTGGGCGCCAGGTCTTTCCATTCCGCGGCATATTTCTGCATAAACGGTCGTCCGTGCGCGTCAACCAGCCTCGCTCCCGCGCCGCGAACCGCTTCGGAAATCAAAAAAGTCGGTTTGTATTCATGATAAAAAATGGTGGGATGAAATTGAATGAATTCCATGTTTACGATGCGCGCGCCCGCCCGATGAGCCATGGCAATTCCGTCTCCTCTGGATCCCGGAGGATTGGTGGATCGCTTGAAAATTTGACCCAATCCTCCCGTGGCAAGAACGGTTTTTTTTGCCAGCACGCGGATTACCCGTCGCTCTTTTTGATTGAACAGATAGGCGCCCACACAACTGCTTGGCTCATACACGGCGCGACGGTCGCGGGAATGGTGGGCGGGAGTCAATAAATCAATCGCCGTTTGGTTTTCCAAAAGCAGAATGTT
>JAJRSN010000127.1 GCA_024278715.1 Calditrichota bacterium | reverse complement strand
TTCCGGGCTACAACGATCATTCCCCTGCTTTTTCTTCCGTACCCCCTGCTGACGACGGCGATTCTTTTAAAACCGGGTTTTAACTTTTTTGCCAGCCAAATTGTGAACGGCGTTTTTCCCGTTCCCCCGACCGTGATATTGCCCACGGAAATCACCGGTATTTTTGAACGATAAACCGGAAAAATGTTCAAGTCGTACAATAAATTCCGCGTTTCGGTAATAAGAGCGTAAATCACGGAAACGGGAAAAAGCAAGAGACGGACAAAAATTAAAATGATTTTCATATTGAGCAGCCGTTCTTTTAACTTTTTTTGACTAATTTAATTAAATACGCCCACTCCTCTTTTCGGAAAAATCGTAAAGCAAAAAACAGAACGGGAGACAAAACGATTAAGGCGAGTCTTTGGTACCAGTTAGGCGCCAACAGGTAATAAATTCCGATCATTACAAACAAATAGGTTAAAATAAAAAGCAGGCGACCGTATTCATAAGGCACCTTGTAAATTTTTTGATTGGCGATAAAAATAGTCGCCGCCATAATCAGGTAGCTTAGCAATGTGGCAAAAGCCGCGCCCATAATCCCGAAACGTGGCATCAGAAAAAGATTGCTGCCGATATTGACCAGAGCCGCCACGCCCGTAAAAATAATCATGTAACGGGTTTTCTTTTTAATGTAAATGCCCACGGTAAAATTTACGTAAATTCCGTAGAACAGATAGGCGCTCAGAATAATCGGAATAATTTTTATTCCGTCCCAATAGGATTGATTCATTATGGACCGCCCGTGTCCGAGAGGAATTTTAACGATGTAATCGATTGAAAAGCTTCCGGCAACAATTAAAAAGGCTCCGATCAAAGTAAAATAGGTCAGCACCCGCGCGTAAATTTGTTTGGCGTTTGGTTCGTTGGCGATCTTTAAAAAGAACGGCTGCCAGGCGTTCCGGAAAGCGATTACCACCAGCAAAAGCAGAGAGCCGAATTTGTAATTGGCGGAGTACAAACCGAGCAGGTCTTTATTGAGCAAAAAACGCATTAAAAATTTATCGCTCACTTCAACGGTTAAATAAGCCAGCCCGTTCGGCAACATGGGCAGTCCGAACAACGCTAACACTTTAAAAATTTCCCGGTTCCATACAACCTTCAGGTATTTGTTTTGATAGGGCAGCAAAGCGATGAGATTAACCACCGAAGCGATGAGGTTGGCGTAAAGGATTCCCAATACGCCTTTGCGCAAAATAACCACAAAAAGAATGTTTAAAATGAGTTCCAGAAAAAAACGTCCGATCCTAAAAGCCGAGAAGTGAATGGATTTTTCTTCTGCGCGTAAAATCAGATAAGGAAGATTACCCAGCGAATCAAAGAATAAAATGGCGGCGCTCAAGCGGATTAGTGTGGCGTATTTGTAGCTGCCGAAAACGAAATTTCCCAATTGCGGGGCAAAGATAAACAGCAAAGCCGACAAGGCAAGCGAATTAGCCAGAACGCCCCAAAAGCCGGTGGAATAAACCTCGTTGCGTTTGAATTTGCCCAAAAAGAAATAACGCAAAATTGCCGCATCCATGCCGTACAGGTAAACAATATTCATAAAAGCGGTGAATGTGTAAACCAAAGCCAGATCGCCGTATTCGCTTCTGGAAGCCAAAAAAGCGGGGTCCGTGTAAATGGGAAGCATCACAAAGCCCAGGGCGCGCTGCACAAACGTGCTTACGGTGTAGATCGACGAATGCCGGGCTAAATTTTTAAGGTGATCAATCATTCCTGTTTGGTTCGCTTTAATTGATTTATTAATCCCTGAACCGCCAGAACGTATCCGTAAGCGCCGAAACCGCTCACAGTTCCCGAACAGACTTCCGAAATCACGGAAATCTTACGGAACGACTCGCGCGCCGCGATATTGCTTAAATGAACTTCTATTACAGGGAGAGTGCAAGCTTCAATGGCGTCGCGAAGGCTGTAAGAATAGTGCGTTAATGCGCCGGGATTAATAACGATACCGTCAAACGTTTCCATAGCATTATGAATACTGTCAATAATTTCCCCTTCATGATTGCTCTGGAAAAAATCCAATTCAATTTTATTGAAATGTTCGCGCACAAAGGCGTTAAGCTCTTTCAGGGTGTACTGCCCGTAAACTTCCGGTTTGCGTTGACCGAGCAAATTCAAATTAGGACCGTTAATGATTAATAGTTTCATAACTTACCTCAACTTTCTGAAACTTCGATTACCAATCCGTCATAGGCAAACGATACATGCTCCGGCAATAATTCACCATGGCGATCATAATCAAGAATATGGCTCATGTGCGTTAAATAAGTTTGAGCAGCCCCGATTTTCTGCGCTTCATAAACGGCTTCGTCCAGACTAAAATGCGAAGGATGCTTTTTTTCGCGCAGAGCGTCCAACACCAAAACATCCAAATCTTTTAACAACGGGTAGCTGCTTTCGGGAATTAAACTCACATCCGTGCAATAGGCAAATTTACCGATCCGAAAGCCCAGAATGAAATCCTTTCCGTGAATCAAAGGAACCGGCGTAATGCGGATGCCGTCGATCTCAAAGACATCATCGATAATTTCCGCGTAAAGATTGGGAATTCCCGGAACAATTTCGGACCCTTTTTCCTGAAAGGCGTAGTCAAACACTCTTTGCAAACGTTCCATTGTGCGGCTATTGCCAAAGGCGGGAATTCGTTTTTTTAACAAATAGTTGTATCGGCGCACTTCATCGAGTCCGAAAACATGATCTGCGTGGGCGTGGGTGTAAAGGATGGCGTCGATTTTAGGAAAAGGATTTCGTAAAAATTGTTCCCGCATATCAGTGGAAGTGTCGATCAACAGATTCCTGCCGTTCATTTCCACCATTATCGAGCAGCGAAGACGCTTGTTTTTTGGGTTGTTGGAAGTACAAACCGAACAACTGCAATTGATAATCGGTACTCCGCCCGAAGTTCCGGTTCCTAAAAATGTGACTCGCATTCAGTTAATCCTCTTTTAATATCCCGAAAGCCTGTTTTAAAAGATTCTTGTCTTCGACCGAATGAAAAAAATATTTACCGATTTGCTCGATCAAAACAAGCCGGATTTTGCCGTCTTTTACCTTTTTATCCAGAGTCATCCGCTCCACAAGACGATCAGGATTAACAGCCGAAGAATCAAATTTCACCGGCACACGGTTCAGCAACGCCATGCCCCGCCGCTGTTCCTGTTTACTTAAAAAACCGGAATCGGCGGCAAATTCCAGCGCGCATTTCATCCCAAGAATTACCGCCTCGCCGTGTTTTATTTCGCTGAAATGATATTCCGTTTCCAGGGCATGACCAAAAGTGTGTCCGAAATTCAAAACCATGCGCAGGCGCGATTCCCTCTCGTCCCGCATGACGACTTTCGCCTTTTCGCCGGCGGAAATCAAGACCAGACGGCGCAAAACCTCGTCCTCCTTTTGCAAAGCTTTTTCCAGATTCCGCTCCAAATATTCAAACAAATCCTTATTCAAAATAAAACCGTACTTGATCACCTCGCCCATTCCGCAGCGAATTTCGGCGTCGGGAAGGGTTTGCAGCAACCGCGCGTCACTGAAAACAAAAAGCGGGTGTTTAAAGGCGCCGATTAAATTTTTACCCAGGGGATGGTTAATCCCGACTTTTCCGCCAATGCTGCTATCGACCTGAGCCAAAAGCGTTGTGGGATACTGGACGAGCTGCACTCCGCGTAAATAGGTAGCCGCCGCAAAACCAGCCAGATCGCCGACTACTCCTCCGCCAAAGGCAATAATCAGACTTCCGCGCTCAAAATGATTTTCCAAAAGCCGCGTGTAAAGGTTCTGCAGATGCTCAAACGATTTTGCATGTTCGCCGTCCGGCACAAACAGAGTAACGATTTCCGCGTCTTTCGGAAGTTGGTCCGTTAATCCCGCACCGTGCAAATTAAAAATGCGCTCGTTGGTAATTACCGCGATTTGCCGACCGGCGTAATATTTTCTTAAAATGCTTCCGAAACTGTTTGTGATGCCGCTGCCCACAAAAATGGGATATTTGCAATATTTTAAATCAACGTTAATTTGCCGCATAATTTTGTTTCCATAATTCTTTTATTTTACTTAACAGCCTGCCAACCACCTGCTCAACTTCCAGACCGTCGCGCTCAATGATAATATCCGCTTTGGCGTAAACCGGTTCGCGCTTTTCGAGCAATTGCTCAATGCGCTGCCTAAGGCGTTCTTCTTTATTTTCATCGTCTTCGATTTCCAATAAGGGTCTTTTATTGGTGTGTTTTACGCGTTCAAAGATTGCCGCCGGAGAACTTTTCAGATAAACGACGATCCCCGATTTATGAACGATGTCGAAAGATTCCGGATAATTCAAAGCTCCGCCGCCCAGAGCGATTACGCTTGCCATCGGACTTTCGCAACACTCTTTCACTACCTTATGTTCCAATTCCCGAAAAACCGCTTCGCCGTCTGTTTCAAAAATTTCCTTGACGGTTTTTCCGACCTTCTTTTCGATCTCTTTGTCCGTATCGATAAACGGAAAGCCCAGTTCATTTGCCAGATGTCGTCCGATTTTTGATTTTCCGGCTCCCATGAAGCCCGTTAAAAAAATGTGCCGATTTACCATAAATTTCCTGAGTTCCTTTTTAAATTTTAACTTTAACAGTTCATTTCCGGAAAAGGTTAAAAGTCCAAAGTTTGTTGTCGTTCCAATATTTTTCGAATAAACAGTTTGCGATGAATGGGACAGGGTCCGAATTCAAGAATTTTGTCGCAGTGTTCTTTAGTGCCGTAACCTTTATGACGATCAAAGCCGTACAGCGGATACTGCTCGGCGTATTCTATCATTAAATTGTCTCTGTGCACCTTGGCTAATATCGAAGCGGCGGCAACGGTTTGCGATAAACGATCTCCTCCTGTCACAGCCCGACCGCGGATGCTTTTCGATCGATCGGAACTTAAGAACAAAGGAAAATCGCGCCCATCTACCAGAATAAAATCGGGAATCACTTTTAACTGTTGCACAGCACGCTGCATGGCTAAAATAGTTGCCTTTAAGATATTAAATTGCTGAATCTCTTCCACGGAAGCGCTTGCAACGGCAAAGGCGACAGCCTCTTTTTTAATCTGTTCGGCAAGAGTTTCGCGTAATTTTGCCGACAGCCGTTTTGAATCGTCAATCAGGGTCATTTTACTGTGCGGTAAAAAAACAACAGCCGCGGCGACAACGGGTCCGGCTAAGGGTCCGCGCCCCGCTTCATCTATTCCGCATAAAAAACGAACGCCCTGCCGCCAATATTTTAAATCAAAAGCAAAAAGCTCTTCGCTGCGATTAGTCTTTATCTTGATAACCGGCAAATTTATTCCCGAATTTTTTTGATGCTTTTGTCATTATCTTTTTAGTAATGAACTTTTCAGCGCGTTTTATTCGCAAATTCCGCTTTAAAAAAAGCGCATCTCTCATATATCCGCGCTGCACTGCTGGGAATTTAATTTAAAGGACGGCGGGTATTAATTCAACCACAGACGCCAGTTAATCAGATTTACCCGCTCTCCGTCGCTTTCGAACACAATGGCGCCAAAACGATCCGTGCGCAGCGAAGGGATTTTCTTTTGGCGTAAACTGCGTAAAACTTTGGGAGAAGGGTGCGAAAATTTATTGTTCTTCCCGACCGAAATGACCCCAAATTCAGGTTTAACCGCGGCTAAAAACGCATCGCCGCTCGAGGTGGAACTGCCGTGATGCCCTAATTTTAACACATTGCTTTTTAAAAAGCGGTCATAACTCAGCATCGCGAGCTCGGCGTCTTTTTGCGCGTCGCCGGTGAACAAAAACGAAGTGTTTCCGTAAACAATTTTCAAAACAACGGAGCTATTGTTAACCTCTCTTCCGCCGTGATTTTTGCTTTTAATAAAATTCCCGAAAGGATGCAAAACATAACAACGCGTTTTTTCGCCCGAATTAAGACGCCTGCCGCGGTGAGCGTAAACGACCGGGATTCGATCACGTTTTGCCAGCGCGACAAATTTCAGAAAACTCTTTGTGCTGTCGGGGTAAGGACTCAAAACGAGCGTATCGATCGTAAAATTTTTTAAGACCGCCAACAATCCGCCAAAATGATCGGAATGGGCGTGGGTTGCAATCACATAGTTTATCCGCTTTATGCCATAAAATTTTAGAAGCGGCGCCACATTTCGTTCTCCCGCGTCCTGCCACGGATTTTTATCTCCGCCGTCGATCAGCAAAACCTTTTGGTCGGGCAACTGGACGACGCAGGCGTCTCCCTGCCCGACATCGATAAACGTGACGCGCAGACGGTTCAACGGTTGGGGTTGAATAAAAATCAGGATAAGCAAAAAAACTCCCGCAGCATAAAAACGAACCGCCGGTTTGCGCAATCTGAAAAGGAGTAAAATGAACAACACAGTTAAAAAGATTACGAGCGGGGCGGGATGCGGAACCCGCAGCTGTACCCAGTCGAATCGGTTAAAAAACCGAATGACCTGTAAAATTAACCGCAAAAGCAAATGGATAATCACGGCAAGACCGGATACAAGCGGAATCCCCGTAAGGGCTAATATTACAAAGAAGAAGGCAAGCATCACCAGCAGACCGATTAAGGGAATAATCAGAAGATTGATGAAAACAGCGCCCAACTGCAAAGCGCCGTAATACCACCAGGTCAGCGGCAAAGTACCCAAAACCGCCGCAAGCGAAACCAATCCCGGCTGTACGATCCAACGATTTGCCTTTTGTGCGATTACGCCGGAGCCCGGCTTCAGGCGAACAATCTTTTTAAGCTCCGGATAGCCGTAAAGAATTCCGCCCACAGCGGCGAACGAAAATTGAAATCCGGCTTGAAAGAGCTGATCGGGATCAAAGATAAGAATAATAAGACCCGCAACGCCCAAAATATTCAGCGCCGAAGACCGACGCTGCATCAGGTTAATCCCGAAATAAAGAACCGCCATTAACGAGGCGCGCACCACAGGCGCTTTAAAATTGACCAGAGCGACAAACATCCCTAACAAAACAAACGACAGAATGTACTTCCATTTGTATGAAAGCGGGAATAAGCCCAAAAACGTTAAAAAGATCAACAGAATAAAACCCACATGCAAACCGGAAATCGCCAGAACATGAACCACGCCCGTTCTTTGAAACCGGTTAATGATTTTTCTGTCCAGATCCTGACGTTCGCCGAGGATCAATGCTTTTACCACATCGTTTGCGGGCTGCGGCAGATTCCGATCAATAACCTGCCGAATTTTGTTGCGCAGGGGATTCACAACGCGCCGTTGAAACGGATTTCCTTTTGTCCCGGGTAAAATCCGAAAATCGGAACGCTTTACCCAGGTTTGGAAGAAAATTCCCTTGAAATTCAGATAACGACGGTAATTGAATTCGCCGGGATTTGAAGGCAGCGGCGGCATTTGCGGAGAGCTTTTGACTAACAGACGCTGCCCGTATTTTAAGCGGGCTGCTTTTTCCTTCTGAAAAAGTATGATTTTACCAGAGGCTGGTTTCAGGACTGAATCGATTTGAATTTGTTCGCATTCAATCACATATCGATGTTTCCCGTTGGCTCGGTATTCGGCGGATTGCACCCAGCCGACAAAGGCTATTGCGCGCCGCACGGCTTGAGTTAAAAGATGATCGGATTTGTAAAAGGCAAAATGTTCGTAGCCTAAAAAAATTCCGCTTGCCAGTACAAACAAAAAATAAAACAACCCAAAAAAACGTGGCAGCCAAAAATACGATACAATCAAACTCAGGCTTAATGGCAAAACAGCAAACAACAGCAGGACGGAATTCAACGAAAAAAGAAAATGCCACGAAACGGCAATACCAAGGGCAAACGTTAAAAAAACCGATAAAGCGGGATTACGCCGGAAAAATAAAAACATGGCAGAAAATTAATTTTTTGTTTAACTAAATTGTAAAATCAAATTAACTACATCCTTTTACTAACTTCCTTCCATGTTTACCCGGAGTCGGGTTACTTTTGAACTTCACTTAGCGACATCTTTCAAATTTACATTTTTCCTGATCATATTTTAATTCTCAAAAAATCACGGGCAATCACCACTTCGCCGTTGAAATGCGCCCGAATTTTTTCTTTTAGATCGGGCGTATCGTTTTGCGGATAAATGTGAGTTACAAGCAGGCGTTTTACACCGGCTTCGCGGGCAAACCGCGCGGTCTCGGTTGGGGTTAAATGCCCTTCCTGCTTTAGATGATCGGGCAAAGAACATTCGACGACAGCCAAATCCGCGCCGGTCGCAAACTGAATTAAATTTTCCCGATAACCGGTATCGCCGCTGTAAAAAAGCGTTTTTTCTTTTTCAATCCTAAAAGAGAGGCTGTTCCCGGTGTGAAGATTTAACCTGCCTGTAACGCGCCATCCTTCGAACTCAAAATCGACTCCTTCCCATTCCGCCAATTGAGGCAACGCCTCGTGCAGCCATGCCCCCTGCCAGCGCGCCTGATCTTCGAACCAATTTCTTAATCCCTGCGGACCAAAAATCGTAAGCTCATTGTTGGAATCACCCCGCAGTAAAAAGCGGTTCATCAACAAAGGAAAAAGATCGGCGCAATGATCCAGATGGAAGTGGCTGATAAGAATCCGGTTCAGCTTAAGCAAATCGACCCCGATCCATTTTAATTGCCGGATGATGCCGGGACCCATATCCATAATTAAAAATTGACCTTCCGCTTCAATGAGGTAGCCCGCCGGATTACGCCGGGGAGGCGAGGTCATTGTTCCTGATCCGAGAACCGTTAATTCCATATTAGCCCTTTTTATTTTGATTATTTTTTCTTATCTTAAGACCAAAGGACAATCCTAAAGGGAGAGGTTCAAAATGAATTTAATCAAACATTCCCTCATCGTTTTAACCGCGCTTAGTTTTTTTATCCTTATCCGATGCGGCAGCAATATCGAAGCCGACGGCGACAACGCCTATGCCAAGGGTAATTACAATCAGGCATTAACTTACTATCTGAAAGTTAAAAAAACACAACCGCAAAATGCAAGAATCGATGAAAAAATTGCGCTTACCTACATGCAGCGCGGGTACAAATTCTACAAGTTGCGCAATAATCTTGACGCTTTTCAATTGAATTACGAAAAAAGCCTTGAGTTCATTCCCGGCGATTCGCTATCCGCTAATTTCCGCAAGGAATACAGCAAATTGCTTTACCGGCTTGCCATGGCTTATCACGGAGCAAAACCTCTCAACGAAATTCAGAAGGAAAAATATTTTAATTTAACTTTCGATTTTTTGGAAAAAGCGCTGCAGTACGATTCCACAAAGACAGAAGCCGACGCCAAACTTTCGGAAATTCGTGCCGCTAATTTTCAAAAATATTTCGAAAGAGGAAAAGACTTTTACAAGCGCGCCTTAAAAGACCCGCGCAATACAAATCTGTTTTTAAGCGCCGAAGCCTACCTTTTGCAAGCCGTGCGTCTTGATCCATTGAACAGGGAAGCCTTAAAACTGCTTAAAAAAGTGCGTCAAAAGACAATCTCCATTTTGGAAATTCGCAACGATCTGCCTCTCGCCCTTGCCGTCGGTGGAAGAAAATACAAATCCGGAAATCTGGTTCTTTCCATTACCATATTCAACAACACAATCGATCCTTTTACAGTTGACCCAAATCGATTTCACCTTGTTGATAAGCAGGGTAACCGGTACGGCGTTAATCTTGATCTGACCGCCGAATATTCCAAAGGATTAACCGAACCGCAAACCATCGGAGTTAAGAGCGACCACGACTGGGTGCTGGTATTCACTATTCCAAATACCATTCCCGTGGAAAAGCTCGCTTATGAAACGGAAAACGGTGTTGTGATCAGTAAATATTTTCCGTAATCTTTCCGATCAAGTAAACGATTATGGCTTAAAATTGCAGACCGGTTAACGATCGCGCCTGTTACGATAACAGGCGCGATTTCCGCATTTGCGAATTAAGATTAACGGACTTTGTCGTTTCCGCCAAAAACATTTTCACGGAACTTCGGTTTTTGGGGAGATTATTCTATCTTAAAAAACTCAAAACAAAAACCAAACGGATCATCTTTCTTCAATTGTGATTGCAGCCCGCTTTAAATAAATTGAAATAATCGGCTTTACTTGCTTTGAAATGTGATGCTTTCCGTACAATTTTTTTTTAATTTTCATCAAATTAAATTATTATGCATTTGATTATTAATGGGGAAAGGAAAAAAATGCGCTTGCTAAAAAAGGATCCCCTTTCCAAAATAGCAATAAAATTTAAATTGCCTCTAAGCTTTGTGGCGTTGTATTTAATTGTTTTCGGCGCCGGCGGTTATTTTATCGTCAACTCGGTTTACGATTCGTTGGATAAAGAGATCATCTCACGTTTACGAAGCGAATCGCTCGCACAGGCGGTTATTTTTGACAAAAAGCTGGAAACCTTCGGGAGGCGCGCCGAAGATTTTGCTTCCGACGGATTTATCCGAACGCAAACGGAGATATTAACATCGTCTTCAAGCCATAAAAAAGCTTTTTATCTCAAAACGCGGCAAAAATTGGAAAATCATTTGAAAAGGAATAAATTACCCTTAATCGAAGAATTTGTCGATTTGCAGATATTTGATCTCAATTTTAAACAAATTGCCGGAGTTAAAAAAAATCCGATACAAATAAAAAAATATTTAACTTCGCCCATTCAAATTGAACAGACCAAATTCAGTTCGATCATCACGGAGAACGAAAATCCCTCATTTCCGTCTTTAG
Organism: Calditrichota bacterium; assembly: GCA_024278715.1. Lineage (GTDB taxonomy): Bacteria > Calditrichota > Calditrichia > Calditrichales > Calditrichaceae > Caldithrix. The sequence goes on along the minus strand of JAJRSN010000127.1, from coordinate 2,514 downwards.
CGATCATTACGCCCTTGTGGGACATAAAACGCATTCGCAAAATCGGTTATCTGGTTTCTCTGCTGGATTTAAGGCGCGTTATTTTTGCGGTTGCCAAGGAATATGGTTTTGCCCTGTCAAGTACAAACCTCGAAAAAAGAATAACCTTAATAGACCAAAAAGGAGTAAGCCTGAAAGTTCCCAGATCGTATCTGGAGCAGATCAATTCTCAAAATGACGGATACGCGCCGCAGAAACCGGCTGAATTAAATTTCATTCCGATAAAAACAAATCTCCCGCTTTCATTCCATCACGGACGGCATATCTGCATAGACGGTAAAGATATGTTCGGGCAAAGCTATCCGCTGGGCAGCACGGGATGGAATCTTTTAATCGAACTCAACGCCAGAGACGCTTTAAAACCCATCGACGTATTGGAAGGAAACTTATTGGGCGTTGCTCTGGTCGTTGCGCTTTCCACCCTGCTTTTACTCTTTTTTCCTGTGCAATTCGTGATTCGCCCCCTCGGCGAACTGCAAAAGATGGCTTTTAAAATAAAAGAAGGCGATTTTTCTGCCAGAGTTAATATCGATTCCGAAGATGAAATCGGAAATCTTTCTCGTTCTTTTAATTTAATGGCAAAAGCAATTGAAGAACGCACATCGCGTCTTGAGCAAACAGCAAAAGACCTGCAAAAGCAGGAAAAGGAGCTAAGATTGCAACACGACCGTTTAAATACGGTGGTTCACTCGATGATCGACGGACTCATTTTGCTCAACAATAAAAATGAAGTCGTGCTCTCAAATAAAGCCGCCGCTCCGTTTATTCATCTTTTTAAAAAGAAAGATTTCGGGATCGACATCCGCAAATGCGACCACAACGATATGAATCATTCGGACTGCATTCATTGTTTGTTAGACACCACCAGAAAGACCTCGTGCGTTTTATATATTGGTGAAACGATTTACGAAGTTATTTCTACCAAACTACCGGCAATCGACGGCTCATCCGGAAAAGTTTTGGTTGCCCGCGACATCACCGAACGCGAACGCATGAACGAACGTCAGGCACATCAGGAAAGATTGACCGTGCTCGGCAAAACCGCCGCTGTTGTTGCGCACGAAATGAACAGTCCCTTAGCGGCGATTTCCATGTACAATCAAATGATGGAATCGGAACTGCCGAACGACTCCCCTTTTCACGAGCATGTGGATGTTATTAAGAGGAACACACAAACCTGCCAGCGCATAATTCAACAGTTGCTTAACTACGCTAAAACTCCGCGACCGAATATCAAGGAGATCGATTTGCACCAGATTTTAAACCATGTTGTTCATTTTTTAGCGCCTGTCTGCAAAAACAAAGAAGCAGTTATCGAACATCAATTCACGGCACAGAAATCGTCCGTTTTAGGAGACGCCACGCAAATGCAGCAAGTGTTTATGAATATGGTTTTGAATTCCATTCAGGCGATACCGGAAAAAACCGGAAAAATTTGTTTAAGATCATTTGAATCGAAAAACAAGCAGGAATTAATCATCGAAATTGAGGATAACGGACCGGGAATCGATTTCAAAGTGAAAGATGAAATTTTCGAACCTTTCTTTACGACAAAAAGCGCCGGAGGAACCGGACTTGGTCTTTCAACCGCAAAACGTATTGTAATGGCTCACGGCGGCGATCTTGTGTTGTTCCAAACACAACCAGGCAAAACAGTGTTCAGGATTATTCTTCCGTATTCAATCCAAAAAAACGAAAGGAAGAATCTTTCAGCTTAGACCGCGATTAAACTGATTACACAGATTGCGCCGATCGAGTTTGGAAGAAATTATCTAATTCATGTTAATAAAAAATTTTATGATTAATTATTGATATTTACCGAATAATCTGAATTTATTTTTTAAGCAAGTTTTATCTGTTACAATAAAAAGAAAAAAGGATAATCGGAATGATCGATGAAAGCAGAAAGTCGCTCTATGATTTCGGAGAATTAAAAATTTTGATTGTTGACGACCAGGCAGACATAAGAAACGGTTTAAAGCGTCTGCTGAGCACGCTTGGCTGCGAGGTTGATGTTTGCTCTTCGGGAGAAGAGGCGATGGCGGCTCTGATCAAGGATCATTATGATATTGTTTTTACGGATTTAAAAATGGAGGGAATGTCCGGAACAGATTTGTTGAATGAAATTACCAGACGCTGGACCGACATCGAAGTTGTATTAATCACCGGGTTTGGCACCATCGAACTGGCTGTGTCCTGTTTGCAGAACGGTGCGTCTCATTTTATCACCAAGCCTTTTGATAATAAAGAGATATTGGCGTACGTTCAGCGAATCGGATACAAAATTCTTTCGCGCAAACAGGCGCAAAACCGGTTGAATAAGTTTAAAACGCACACCTTAATTGCCATAGATCCGCGGATGCGCGAAGTTCTGGAATTGGTTGATCAGGTGGCGCCCAGTCGAATTCCCGTTTTAATAGAAGGCGCAAGCGGAACGGGAAAAGAATTGATTGCTCACGAAATTCACCAAAGAAG
>JAJRSN010000126.1 GCA_024278715.1 Calditrichota bacterium | reverse complement strand
TTCCAGCGGCAACCGCTTTCGGGCGTTTGATAGCAAACACGGTCGTTTCGGTATGCTGATTTGCGAGGATGTCTGGCATCCGTCCTCTTCACTCATTCTGGCACAGGACGGTGCTTTTGCTATTTTTACCATCGCCGCCAGTGTGTTAAAAGGTGTGGCGGGAAGCGAAAAGCCGGACAATGTGCGGGTGTGGGAAACGCAGAATCGCTGCTTCGCGCAAAGTTTTACCTCCTATTATATCTTCTCGAATCGTGTGGGAGTGGAAGACGGCTTGACTTTCTGGGGGGGCTCGGAAATCGTCGATCCCCACGGACACGAGGTTGCCAAAGCGCCTTATTACGACGAGGCGTTTTTAGTGCAGGAAATCAACTGGATGCAGGTGAAACATGCCCGCATCCATACGCCGTTATTAAGTGATGAAAAACTCAATGTTGTCATCGAAGAACTGGAAAGAATATCTACCAGAAAAAGAGAGTATTAGCCTATGGATATGTATTATTTTGTCACCACATCTCATCCCGATATTAATCAGTTGATTGATAATTTACGGATGAGGGTGTTCAATATCATAACGGTTGATAGTGTCTTTGAATTCAGAAAAGCGTTGAAAAAGGAAATACCGGAGCTGGTATTTGTAACGGATACGTTAAAAGAAAAAACGATTCCCGATTTGATGCAGGCGATTAAATCCTCTGAGGGGATGTGGGCGGTACCGATTATTGGTCTGGTTACTTCCGATAATACGGATGAAAATGTATTGAATTTTTTGCGGCATGGCGCCACAGATGTGATTCGCAGTCCTTTTAATATTGAAGAAGTCGTTTTGCGGTCTACATTGCGCAAGGAAGAGTCGGAATTCAAGCAGAACCTGACTTCGGTGGAATTCTTTTTCAACGAGGCGCAGGAAAAAGAACAGGGACGACGCTCCGGCATTTTCCATTTTTATGATGAGAAACATAAAGAAGTTGGAGAAATTTACATCAAGGATGGGCGGGTTGTTTTTGCCACTTATGGTTCATTGATCAAGGAAGATGCCTTTCTGCAGCTGGCGTGCAATACCCGTTTGTTTTTTAATTTCGAAGATCGGGAAGATGTGGGTACGGAAAGCATTAACGAGGGTATCACCAATTTGCTTTTAGAAGCGTCAAAATTAAAAGATGAGATCAAAAAGCAGGAAGGTGGAGAAGAAGAACGTAAAGCGCTGGTAATTGACGAGAACCGGGTGGCGCGGGTCATGGCGAGTCGGGCGCTGCAGCAAGCAGGATTTACTTGCAAAGTCACTTCTCCGCAGGAAATGAGCGTCCGTTTCATGGCAAATTTCAGCCCCAATGTATTGGTTATCGATTATGAGTCAGCTCCGGCGATGCTGGACAAGCTCTGGCCTACTCCGCGCACCGACTCAGACATCCCGGTAATTATTTATTGCGATGATGATATAAAAGACATAAATTTCGATAAGATTAATAATCATCAAATTTCCGCCAGTATCTATAAAAATCGATTTATAACGGATATTGACGGTTTGTTGCGGCGGCTGAAAATATTGCCGCAAGAGGAGTAAAGATTTATTTTTAATGGAATAAGCGAAGTATTTTAAGGGTAGGAGGTTGAATGGACATCAAACAAATTCGACAATTAATCAAGATCGTTGAAAATTCAAATATCGGCGAACTGGAAATCGTAGAAGAAGGTCGAAAACTCCGTATTTCGAAAAATAGCAAGTATAATAATGAAAACGTAATCATTCAGACGGCTCCTGCCGCCACACCCGGGCAGACGGTCGCACCTCCTCCTCCGCCAGCACCTACGCCGACTGCGTCGGCACCGTCAGCCGCACCGGCTCCTGCCGCCGAAACCGAAACAACCACTTCTGCCGAACTATATGAAGTGCGTTCGCCCATGGTCGGTACGTTTTATCGCGCACCGGCACCGGATGCCGATCCGTATGTGGAAGTCGGTCAGCATGTGGAAGTCGGGCAAACCCTGTGTATTATCGAAGCCATGAAATTGATGAATGAAATTGAATCCGAGGTTTCGGGTAAGATCGTCAAAATTATGGTAGAAAATGCCCAGCCGGTTGAATTCAATCAGGTTCTTTTTCTCATCGAAAAAGATTAATTGTGGGACGCTTTTTTCACAAGAACGCTGGAAAAAGCGAAAGAAATTTTGCCTTCCGACCGAGAATAACAGCATGCTTGTTTACAAGGAAAGCGAGTTCAGGGAGGAACCGAGCGCAGCAGGATATCGTGAATGAGATTAAAATATAAATTATTTTTAAGCTATTTTGTTTTAATCATTTTCTTCTCGCTTTCTTTATTCGTTCTTATTGCCGAAATTCGAGCATTGACCACTACACTGCGTCAGCATGTGCGGCAGGATGTGAAAAGTGTCATCCTGTTGACTCGCCAGCAGCAAAAATTAGAGCAGCTCTACGACCATTATCTGGTGCTTTACCTGCCCAGCCAGAACTGGCGCCGTCATTTGCAAACCTTCCGAAAAGACATCTCCGATTTTGATAAAAACTGGGAGCGATTTCTCATCACCGCCAACACACCTTATGAGCTGCGCTGGTTTGATCGTCTTTTTTTAGCGGTTTATCGGAAAATATATCGAGCCGAACGAAAGGATTTTCCCGAGTATGAACAGGCAATTACCAAACTACAAAAGGATATCGAACAAAGCTGGCGTAAATTGAATCGTCTGGTCACCTATGCTCTGACCATTACCAATCAGACGGATTTTATTGGAAAAAACCGTGGCGACAGGCGCCAGGTGCAGCAGGAAATTTCCCGTATGCGTAAACAACTGGCGGATCTGGGCAAAACTATCGGGCAAAAAGGAGTGGCAATCTCCATTGAAATGGGCAAAATGGCGCAAGCGACCCAGCACCTGGTCATTGTTTCGGAGGGAATTTTAATTGTTTTGAGTATTCTGATCGCTTTTGTGGTGGCGTATCGTCTTTCTCGACCGCTGGAAAATTTAAAAACTGCCATGGAGCTGGTTGCCATTCGCAATTTTGATATCGAATTACCGACGGAACGTAAAGATGAACTGGGAGACCTGACCCGTGCCTTTGAGCAATTAACCCGCCGATTGAAGGAAAATGAAGAATTCAAATCGGCAATGTTGAGTCAGTTTACCCATGAGATGAAGAGCCCTTTGGGGGCTATCCGACAGGCAACCGAACTGCTGGAAAGTACTGCCGCTGATGCACTGGGGCAAGACCAGAAACGGCTGCTTTCCATCATTAAAGGCAATAATGAAACCCTGTTTCAGCTCATTAATAAAATTCTGCAAAGCGCCGCTTATGATGAGCACCGCATTGAGATCAAATATCGACGAACTAATTTTGTCAAACTGCTCACCCAAACCCTGATTTTACTCTCTCCGATTATTAAAAGAAAATCCATTCGGGTTGATTTGAATTTCTTCGCCCAGAGAATCGATTGTGAAGTTGATGTGGAAAAAATGCAGGAAGTGTTCCAGAATTTAATTTCCAATGCGATTAAATTTTCGCCGCCCAAAAGCCGAATAACAGTATCCTTATCCCTGGAGAAAAAAGTAATCGTTTTGAAGATTCGTGACGAGGGGATCGGAATCCCGGAAGAAGAAATCCCTTTTATTTTTGAGAAATTGTATCGTGCCAGCAATTCCAGACAGATTTCGGTGAAAGGGACCGGATTGGGATTGTATGTCACTTCGCAGATTGTAGAGGCTCACGGCGGTAAAATACGAGTTCACAGCAAGCCGGGTGAAGGAAGCGAATTCATTGTCTATCTGCCTCAGTATCGGTTTTTTAAATCAAATGTGGAGAAAGTCGCATGACCGCGAAAGGAAAAATTCTGGTTATCGATGATGAAATGGACAGTCTTTTCATGTTGAACATGCATTTGCGAAATTGCGGCTATGATGTGGTAACGGCTGAAAGTGGGGAAGAGGGATTGCGCAAAGTGGAAAGCGAGAAACCCGATATTGTACTGCTGGATTTGAATATGCCGGGCATGGACGGTCATGAAGTTTGTGATCGCATTAAAGAAGATGCGCGCTACCAGTTTTTACCGGTTATTATTTTAACCTCTTCGGATGATCTGTCTGACAAGCTGCGACGTTTACAGGGCGGTGCCGATGATTATATTACCAAATACACCGATTTGAAAGAATTGGAAGCACGAGTACAGGTGGTTCTGAAACGGTATCGACAGAATCTGGACAGCAATCCGCTGACCCGTTTACCCGGAAACAACGTTATCACGGAGATAATTACACAGCGCCTTTCCGAAAATAAACCGCTGGCAGTCGCCTATGCCGATCTGGATAACTTTAAAGCGTTTAACGATAAATACGGCTTCAAACGTGGTGATGAAATTATCCTGCTGACAGCGAATATTTTACAGGTAGCGGTAAAAGAAGCGGGTAATCGCACCGATTTTGTCGGTCATGTGGGAGGAGATGACTTTATCGTGCTGAGTACGCCGGATCGAATTTCACCCATCTGTCAGTTTATTATCGAGCAGCTGGATCGGCACATTCCTCAATATTATGACAAGGCAGATCGACAGCGCGGTTTTATTTTAATGCGAGATCGACAGGGCGTTCTACGTCGTTTTCCATTTGTTTCCATTTCGATTGCCGTGGTAACGAATGAACATCGTTCTTTTGGGACGATCGGTGAGATCGCAAAAGTTGCCAGTGAACTTAAAAAATTCGTAAAAAGTAAAGAGGGCAGTCAATTTGTGGTGGATAAGAGGAGTGCCTGAAAAAATCCTGCGGTTTATACTGCTTTTTATTATTTTGGGCGGGATCGCCTGTCATGCACCCGCTTCTGTTTCAAAAAAAGAAACAAGGGAAATCCAGGCGTTTCGCCAGGCTGCCCGCTGGATCGAAACCGGTCAATACGAAAAAGCCCATCGTTTTTATTCCCTGTTCCTGCGCAAATTCCCGAATCATGTTCTGGCAGATGATGTCGCTTATCGCCTCGCTTACCTTCACGTCATTGTTGACCCGGTAAATCCCTATTTTGATTATTCTGCCGCCCGCACTGCCTTTCGTCGGTTTAAACGGACTTACCCGCAAAGTCAATATATTTCTGCTTGTAAAAATTGGTTAAAAATTCTAAATTCGCTTCTAATTAAGAATCCGTCTGGCCGTTTGTCTGCGAAAACGGATGAAGCTGCTCCCTGTCAAAAGCAAATTCGAAGTTTGCAAAAACAAATTCAGCAATTGCAAGAGGAAAATTCGAAACTCAATCAAATGTTAAAAGAACTGGAAGAAGCCTTATCCCGGTAGATCGTCGTCTGCGGATTGATTATCGCAAGCAAATGTTTGCAGACAAATTATAAAAATGCTATATTGCCTGACTGGAAACAGATTTGAAAATTAAAAATTAAAAAAAGGATCGATACTTTAACTTCGTAGAAATAATGCTAATTTTATCAGAAGTAATCAATAAAAGATTCTTCGCTTCGCTCAGAAGGACAATGCAGTTCTTCTTAATCATTTTTCACCCCATGCACTCGGGGACAAAGAAATTCATTTTTACGGGGTTAAAGACAGAATCCTTTTAAAAAAATAATGTAGAGTAGAATGTTTTGCGATCTCAAAAATGGGGAGATGCAGTGATCGGAAATCGCCTGTTGTTTTGAATTGAGCGAAGTGGCTTTCAAGGTGATGCGACGATATACGTTTTTTACCTGTACAGCGGATTAAAAAAAATGTAGTTATAAATTAGATTGTTTCTTCTTAACAACTCGACAGATGAAGAAAACAGAACTGGATGAGGAGGTCTCTTGTTCGACAAAATTTTAATTGCCAATCGGGGTGAAATTGCTTTACGGATCATCCGAGCCTGCCGGGAATTGGGTATTGCTACAGTGGCAGTCCATTCGGAAGCCGATGAAGATTCTTTGCATGTGCGCTTTGCCGATGAAGCGGTTTGTATCGGTCCGGCGCAAAGCAATCAAAGTTATCTGGATCCGGTGCGGATTATTTCGGCGGCGGAAATTACGGGCGCCACAGCCATCCATCCCGGCTACGGTTTTTTAGCCGAGAACGCCGATTTTGCCGATATGTGTGAATCCAGCGGTATTAAGTTTATTGGTCCCACTGCGGCGGTCATCCGCAAAATGGGCGACAAGGCAGAGGCAAAGGAAACAATGAAACGGGCTGGCGTACCGGTAGTGCCGGGCAGCGAAGGTATTGTTGATTCGCTGGATAAGGCAAAGCGAATAGCCGCCGAAATTGGTTTTCCGGTGATCCTGAAAGCGGTAGCCGGTGGCGGCGGTAGAGGAATGCGCATTGTTCGCAATGAAGATGAACTGGAAACCAGTTTTATGATGGCAAGTGCAGAAGCGGAAGGAGCCTTTGGCAATGCGGCGCTATATCTGGAAAAATTTATCGAGAATCCTCGCCACATTGAGATTCAGGTGATGGGAGATGAGTTTGGTAATGCGGTTCATTTCGGTGAGCGTGAATGCTCTATCCAGCGTCGTCATCAAAAATTGATAGAAGAGGCGCCTTCGGTGGTGGTAGATGAAACACTGCGTCGGAAAATGGGTAATGTGTCCGTAAAAGGTGTGCAGGAAATCGGTTATGTGGGAGCGGGCACGATTGAATTTTTACTGGATAGCGAAGGTAATTTTTATTTTATGGAAATGAATACGCGTATTCAGGTTGAGCATCCGGTCACCGAGATGGTTTACAATGTTGATCTGGTCAAGGAACAAATTGTGGTGGCAGCCGGTGAGCAATTGGAATATGAACAGGACGATATTTTTATTACCGGACATGCTATAGAATGTCGGATCAATGCGGAAGATTGGGAGCGTAATTTTATGCCCAATCCCGGGAAAATCGAATCTTTCCATATCCCGGGAGGACCGGGCATCCGCGTAGATACCCATGCCTATGCGGAATATCGCATCCCGCCTTATTATGATTCCCTGATTGCCAAATTGATTACATACGGGCGCAACCGGGAAGAAGCGCTCAAACGGATGCAGCGGGCACTGGATGAATTTATTATCGAAGGTATCAAGACAACGATTCCATTTCATCAAAGGTTAATTCAAAGACCGGAATTTATTGCCGGTAATTTCGATACCGGTTTTCTGGAAAGGATTGATTTACTTGAATAACGGAGGATTAAAATGAATATACCGGAAGATCTCAAGTACACCAAAGATCACGAATGGGCAAAAGTTGACAGTGATGTGGTAACGGTCGGTATTACCGATTATGCGCAGGGCGAATTAGGTGATGTCGTGTTTGTCGAATTGCCCGAAGTGGGCAGCAGCGTCACTCAGGATGAAGCATTCGGAACGATCGAAGCGGTGAAAGCGGTGGCAGATTTATATTCGCCTGTATCCGGTGAAGTCGTTGAAGTAAATGAAAAGCTGGTCGATGCTCCGGAAACGGTCAATCAGGATCCTTACGGCGAGGGCTGGATGATCAAAATTAAATTGAATGATCCGTCCGAACTGGATAAACTGATGGATGCCAGAGCTTATCAGAAATTGATTCAGGCTTAATCCTTCCTGAAAAGCAGTGCAGACTTGTTACGGCATGGATCTAACGGATGTGTAAAAGAAACTGTGCAGAGGGGTCATAAAATATTCGAAGAGGTAGTGCATAAAAATGGCATTCTTATCAAACTCCGATCAAGATTTTAATGAAATGCTGAAAGCAATCGGCGTCTCGTCTTTTGAAGAACTGATCGCTAATATACCTGAAAATCTTCGTTTTAAGGGCAATCTAAATTTGCCCGAAGCTTTATCGGAATGGGAAGTCACCCAATTGTTGCATGAATTGTCAGCTAAAAATCAGGCTGGCATTTCTTTTTTGGGTGGCGGGACGTATGATCATTTCGTTCCGGCAGCGGTCGAACAGATTATCAGCCGACCGGAATTTTACACTGCCTATACGCCCTATCAGCCGGAAGTCAGTCAGGGGACGTTGCAGGCAATTTATGAATTTCAGTCGCTTATTTGTGAATTAACCCGTATGGATGTAACCAATGCTTCCATGTATGACGGCGGCTCGGCGCTGGCGGAAGCCATGCTACTGGCATACGGGCATACACGGCGACATAAAATCCTTTATGCGGTCACTTTAAATCCAACATATCAGCAGATTTTAAACACGTATTCGGCGAATAATGAAATCGAACTGCTGCCCATCGAAAGTGATGGCTTTCATCTGGACATTAATGATTTGAAAAGCAAGCTGGATGATCAGGTGGCGGCGGTGATTGTGCAACACCCCAATTTTTTTGGCTTTTTCGAGGATGTTTTGGAAATCGGAGAATTGTTGAAAGACGATAAAGCGCTGTTTATCGTTCACTATGATCCGATTTCGCTGGGTCTGCTGGCTCCTCCGGGCGAGTATGGCGCCGATATTGCCATTGCCGAGGGGCAGCCGTTAGGAGTCCACTTGAATTATGGCGGACCCTATCTGGGACTTTTTTCCGCCCGGGAAGCGCTGGTGCGAAAGATGCCCGGTCGAATTATCGGGGTAACCCGGGACGTAGACGGAAGGCGCGGCTTTGTGATGACCCTGCAAACAAGAGAGCAACATATTCGTCGCGAAAAAGCAACATCCAATATTTGTACAAATTCGGGATTGATGGCGCTGGCAGCGGCGGTTTATCTTTCCTTAATGGGTCGCAGCGGTATGGAAGAAGTTGGTAATCTTTGTCTACAAAAAGCTCATTATTTGTATGATGAACTAATAAATTTGCCGGGTGTCGAGAAAGCGGATGATGTTCCTTTTTTTAAGGAATTTACCGTTCGGATGGATGGGAAGACAAAAGAATTGCTGCGGGCTCTGAAGGCGCATAAAATTTACGGCGGACTGGATCTGGAATCGTACGGCTACCAAAATCATCTGCTGATTGCCGTAACAGAGAAGCGCTCTCGTCAGCAGCTGGATCAATACATTGAAATTGCAAAAAAAGTGATGAGTGGGTGAAATTAGGGCTCTGTCGCGTAGGAAAAAAGAGCCTTTCAAAAGTTTTTCAACCTTGAAGGGTTAGAAAGCCGCAACTTCGGTCGATTCATTATCTGCCATTCCAAGCGGTGTGCGCCTCCCATTCGCTACAGGCGGATCCGGCAGGATCGGGAGCGAAAAATTCATACTCCGCTCTGGCAGGAAGATGAGCAGAATAATTTTTAATAGATCATAAAGTCATTATGCCAAAAGTATTAGTCGTTGATGATAATGAGGAAATAATCGAAACACTGGAGCGCATTTTCTCCTTTTATCAGTTTGAGGTTATTGGCGCTTATAACGGAGCGGAAGCCATCGAGCTGGCGGAAAAGGAGAAACCGGACATCATTATTCTGGATGCGTTGATGCCGGTAATGGACGGTTTCGAAGCCTGCAAAATACTGAAGAGCAAGAATAGTACGCGTGAAATCCCGATTGTCTTTTTAACGGCAAATTATACGGATGCCGAAAATCGCATTACCGGGCTGGAATTGGGCGCTGATGATTATTTATTAAAACCGTTTAATTCCCGCGAACTGGTGGCGCGCATTAAAACGATTCTGAAAAAGAATGAATTAATGCATTCGTTGAAAAAGAAGAATGAAGAATTGATTCTTTCCAATGAACAAATCCGCAAAGAACTGGAGACGCTGCAGAAAAAGGCGCAGGATCTGGAAGAGTATGCCTATATTGATCAGTTAACCGGATTATACAATAAAAGTTTTTTTAACAAGCGGCTGCGTGAGGAATTTCACCGTGCCATTCGTTACGAGACGCCTCTTTCACTAATTCTGATAGATGTTGATTCTTTTGAACGCATTAATGAGGTGCTGGGCTATCAAATCGGCGATTACATCCTGATGAAGATGAGTAATATTATTTTAAATAATACGCGCATTACGGACATCGTGGCGCGTTTCGGTGGCGAAGAGTTTGCCGTCCTGCTGCCGCAAACGGATGATCAGGGTGCGTATTTTGAGGCAGAGCGCCTGCGTGTTTCGCTGGATAAAGCGGAATATATCGACGAATCAATTGTAAATGTTAAAAATTTATCCAGACGACGGCAAAACGAATACAAACATTTAACCGTTAGCCTCGGTGTGGCGACTTATCCGATGACTGACCAGATAAAGTCTGAAAAAGACCTGGTGAAAGCGGCGGAGGAAGCGCTCGGTCATGCCAAAACTCAGGGTAAAAATAAAACGATTACCTATCAACGGTTAATGACGGAACGTGCAACCTAAATATTTGAACTGGAGTGAATCTGACAATGTATCGTAAATTAATTTTTGAATTGTCTCATGCCGGAAGGAAAGGTTACAGTTTACCAATCTGTGATGTACCGATCCGTGACTTAAATGAGATTATTCCGCAGAGATATTTACGACGAACAAAAAATCGTCTGCCGGAAGTAGCGGAAAATGAAGTGGTGCGCCATTTTGTAGCGCTTTCGGTGACCAACCATCATGTGGATAAAGCGTTTTATCCGCTTGGTTCCTGCACGATGAAATATAATCCGAAGATTAACGAAAAACTGGCGGCACTGGAGGGATTCACGGAAATCCACCCCTTGCAGCCGCAGGATACCGTGCAGGGGGCTCTGCAATTAATGTATGAGTTACAGGAACTGTTGAAGGAAATTACCGGATTCCAGGCGGTCACTTTGCAGCCGGCTGCCGGTGCGCAGGGAGAGCTGGTCGGATTGTTGTTGATGCAAAAGTATCACACCATCAAGGGTCGTTCCCGCACCGTAATTTTAATTCCGGA
>JAJRSN010000125.1 GCA_024278715.1 Calditrichota bacterium | reverse complement strand
CTGGAGGCAGAATTGAAGGCGAACGAACCCGTATTTGTAAAGTAATGAACATCGATGGACAGCCGAATAAAATCCAGCCCTTTTCACTCAAAGGATCAGGTGAGAAATAACCATGAAAAAGCTTATCGTTTTCGGAGTATGGGCAATTCTTTTCCCCTGTTTTACATTATTTGCCCAAACTAATTTGATAAACGGATTTGTCAGAAATTCGGTTTATCTCTATAGTACGCAAAAAGAATCGGGTTCAACAGATACCAAAATACACACACGATTATATCAGACTGTGAGATTGGATGTTGGCGCACCCGGAATAGATGCGCTTCGCTTCCATTTTGCCGGCAGAACCTTAACTGATCTGAATGATAGCGAACTGCGGGATATCAAGCGGTTTAAAGCCTATCGACTTTCGATTTCCGGACGCCGGCTGTTTAACAATTTGTTGGATTTTGAATTGGGTCGTCAGTTTCTGTATCCTGGCGTAATACTGGGGAGTCTGGACGGATTGAATCTGCTGCTCAGACCGTTTTCATGGATGGAGTGGCAGCTATATGGCGGGATAGAATCGCATCTGTTCAGGGCGGCAAAAGTTTATAACCCGGATGAAGCAACCGTTTTTGGCGCTCGAATCAAATTTAAAAATCTGTTGAATACCAACTGGCATCTGATCTATCTGCAAAAAAATTACCACGGCAAAGCGCAGTGGCGGTTGGCGGGCGTAAATTTCAGCAATTACAGCGTCCGAAATTTGACGGTTCTCCTGCAATCCCATTACGATTTGCTGAATCGCCGTTTGCACCGCTTTTACCTTTCCGCACGATATCAACTGGGTTCCAAATTTCTGATCAACGCCTATTTTAAACGGCAATATCCGCAGGTTTACAATAATTCCTACTTTCAAATTTTCAGAATAAAACGTTATCTGCTGAGCGGCTTTAATTTTGCCTGTCAGTTAAGCGATAGATATACCGTTACCGCAACGGTTCAGGGCGTTCAGTTGGAAGAAGGATACGGAAACCGCTTTATTGTCTCTTTGGGCGATAATAACGGTTCTGTCGGATTGCTTTACGAAAGCGGCGATTTGGGAAATCAATCAGGCGTAGTACTGGATTATCGCTACGCGTTGATGCGCAATCTGTTTGTTACCTTAAGCGTCGATTTTTCCCGCTATCGTTTTGAAAAGCGGTTCGATTACGAAAATCAGTTGACTAATGTTCTCGGTTTAACCTATCGGTTTTCGAAACGCTGGAACACCAGGCTTGAGTATCAATGGCTGAAAAACGCAGATTTTAAATCCGATCAGCGACTTTTAAATCACATTAGTTTTGTTTTGTAGAAAAGGCGATTATTATGATGAATCGTTGGTTCTTTTTATTTGCTTCGGTTTTTATTTTGGCAAGATTTTTACAGGCTCAGGAAGATCAAATCATCTTTTCGCACAGGTTACATGTAGCGGAGCAGGAAATCGGTTGTTTGGACTGTCACCAAAAGGCAATGGAAAGCGAAAGCCAAACCGATGTTTTAACGCCTGAAATGCAGACTTGCTACAACTGCCACGATGAAGATGAAACGCCTTGCGCTACCTGTCACACAAACGCCGATGAATCGGGAATCGGGCAGCGGTTGGAGGGTTTTAAGAGCCGTTTCCCCCATAAAATGCATTTGAATGAAGAAGGCACGAATTGCCTGTTGTGCCATAAAGGGGTGGAAAGCTCTGCCGCGGCGGAAGGATTTCATCTGCCTTCGAGGGAAATTTGCAATGTCTGTCATCCGGCGGATTATGGGGAAAACAAAGCGCAATGTCTGACCTGCCACGAAGCCAATATGAATTTCACGCCCGTAACGCACCGCTTGAACTGGGTAAAAGATCATGGCATAGTTCAACAACAGGATGAAAATAGCTGTTCCCATTGTCATAAAAACAGCTATTGCACAAACTGCCACGAAGGAGATAATCTTGACCGCAAAACACATCCTTTAAATTATCGTTTTACTCACGGATTAGCGGCAAAAGGGAACAAAGAAAATTGTTTAACCTGTCATCAGGAATTTGCCTTTTGTGTGGATTGCCATCGGAGGGAACGGGTGATGCCTAAAAATCATTCTCTGCCTTTGTGGAGCAATCGGATTAAAGGCGACGGCGGAGAACATGCGCGCGAAGCGCAAATCGATTTTGATACCTGTATGAGTTGTCATAATGACGCGTACGCCGACGTGGTTTGCATAACTTGCCACGGTCAATAATTTAAGCAGATCCGTAATAGACAAGTTAAGGAATAAGTGGAATGAACACGCCGCGATATTATTTAACCCTTTTAGCCGGGCTGGCGTTAATAGCTTGCGCCAAGCTCCAAACGCCGTTAGAGTCTAAAAGTCATCCGCACGGATGGACAGAAAAAGCGTCGCCGGAATTTCACGCAAACAAGGTGATTGCCATCGGAACGGTATCCTGTATTTCGTGCCATGGAAACAACTTAGGGGAAAACGACAGTTTTTGCGTCAAATGTCATTCAGAACAAACAACCCCGGTTTGTTATCCTCATCCTCCCGAATGGATGAGGTTTTCCGACCCAAAAAATCACGCCGCTTTTGTCGTAGCCCATGAAGGCAATCTTACTTGTAATCATTGTCACAAAGTGTTAAATTATCGAGCCCCGTCTTGTTCGGATTGTCATTTAGGCAAAGACGACTAAATTAAAATAGAGAGGGTTGAAATTGTTTATGAAATGGATTGTTAAAAGAATTTTTCTTGTTCTGATTGTCTTCGGATTTGCATTTGCGCAGATGGATAACGAAGCCTGTATGGAATGCCATTCGGACTCGGAACTGACCAGGCAGATCAATGATACGACCGAAGTTTCGTTGTTTGTTGATTTAAAAACATTCGAGCAATCTATTCACCAGGATTTGGATTGCGTTTCGTGCCATCCCGTAACCGAAGATCATCCGGATGACGTTCCTTTGGGCGAACCGACATGCGGCGATTGCCATGACGATATAGCCGCAGAGTACGATCAGAGTATTCACGGTTTGGGTAGAAAGGAGGGAATAGAAATTGCGGCGACCTGTTCCGATTGTCACGGGACGCACAACATCCGGGCTGTAAGCGATACCAGTTCTAAGGTTTACGGAAAGCATTTACTGGAGACATGCGCCAGTTGTCATTCCAAAACAAAGGTAATGCGCCAATTCGGACACAAGAGGATGAATCCTGTAGCGCTTTATGCTAAAAGCGTGCACGGAAGAATATTCGAGAAAAACCCGGAAGCGCATGTTGCAACCTGTATTTCGTGCCATGGCAGCCACAATATTAAACCGGCGATCGATCCGGACGCTTCATTGAACGAGTTGAATATTCCTAATACCTGCGGTCAGTGTCACACAAGCGAAAAAGAACACTATAAGCAAAGCGTTCACTGGAAATCTTTACAGCGCGGGCATCATGAGGCGCCCAATTGCACCGATTGCCACGGAGAGCATGAAATAAAAGGATTTGCGAACGGCGGACCGTTTAAGAATCCCGAATTGCGCGCCACTCAAATTTGTGCCAGTTGCCATGCTTCGCAAAATTTAATGACCCGTTTCGGGTTGGACTACCGACGGTTCGAATCGTATTTCAGAACCTACCACGGACTGGCTGTATTAAAAGGATCGCCGCGAGCGGCAACCTGTACCAGCTGTCACGAAATTCACGCCATCCGTAATCAAAGCGATACGCTATCGACAATCCACCGGTCAAACCTGATCAAAACCTGCTCACAATGCCATGAAAACGTAACTCAAAGTTTTACTCAAATTGAAGTTCATCCCATCGGTTTAAAAAATCGTAATTACACCGCTTATCTTTTGAAAACTTTCTATCAATGGATGATTGTTTTGGTAATCGGCGGAATGCTCGTCCATAATTTAATAATTGTTGTTTATCATATCCGTGAAAAACGGCGCTCAAAAAAATATGCCGAACTGATACCCAGATTTCAGTCATTCGAGGTTTATCAACATATATTGCTTTTTATTAGCTTCAGTATTTTAGCGATTACCGGTTTTGCTTTAAAATTTCCCGATACAGCCTGGGTGAGGGCTCTTTACGCTTTGGGAATGAACGAGGTTATCCGAAGCACCCTGCATCGCAGCGCGGCGGTGCTGATGATTATAATCTCGCTGATACAAACCGGTTTCTTCATTTTTTCGCCAAAGGGTCGCCAGGAATTAAAGGCAATGATGCCCAACAGAATGGATCTAATCCATTTTTGGCAGAACATGAAGTATTATCTCGGGTTAGGAAAAGAACGTCCTAAATTCGACCATTTTGATTATAGCGAAAAAGCCGAATATTTGGCGCTGATTTGGGGCATCATTATCATGGGCGCCTCGGGTTTTATGTTGTGGTTCCCGGAATTTTTTGCCCGATTTATGCCGAGCTGGTTTTTTGAGGCGGCAGAAATTATTCACTACTACGAAGCCTGGCTGGCGTCTCTGGCAATTCTGGTTTGGCACTGGTTTTTTGTCATGTATCACCCGGAACATTATCCGATGAACGTGACCTGGATGGACGGCAAAATTTCACTGGAAGAACTGAAACATCACCATCCCTTGGAATACGAACGATTGATTAAAGAGAAAAAGATTAAACCCAAAAAAGAAACGGACAAAGAGTAAGTTCGAACATAAAAAAGGCTGCCTTTGGGCAGCCTTTTCTTTTCTAATCTTCCAGAAATTCAACGTTTACGGGATCTTTAATAATTCCCTCGTCAAAGCCGCGTTGCAGCAAAGTGCGAACCGCTTGTTTTCCCGCGTCGCCGTAATCCAATGTCCAGTGATTTACGTACATGCCCACAAAGCGGTCTGCCAGATCGGGATCCATGTCGCCGGCGAATTGCAGGGCGTATTTTAGCGCTTCGTCACGGTGATCCAAAGAATATTTAATGCTCTTGCGAATAAGACGCGAAATCTTTTGCATCAGTTCGGTTCCCAAATCACGACGAATAACGTTGCCGCCCAAGGGCAAAGGAAGTCCGGTCTCTTCGTACCACCATTCGCCGAGATCAATAATTTTGTGCAGACCTTTTTGAGCGTAGGTTAACTGTCCCTCGTGAATAATCAATCCCGCCGCAAAACGATCTTCCAAAACCGCGGAAGTAATTTGGTCAAATGGCACAACCTCGTGTCTGACTTCAGGCAAATAGAGCCTTAACGCCAGATAAGCGGTGGTCATTTCGCCGGGAACCGCAACGGTAATCGTTTTAAGCTCTTCTTTTGAAAAAGGTTTTTTGGCGACAATCATGGGACCGTATCGATCGCCCATGCTGCTTCCTGTCGGTAACAGGATGTATTTGTCCGAAACTTTCGGGTAAGCATGAATGGAAATGGCGGAAACTTCGTAAGTGCCGCTTAACGCCTCTTCGTTTAAAGTTTGAATATCCTTCAAAATGTGCTCAAAGCGAAGACCTTCGGTGTCGAATTTTTCTTTAGCCAGTGCGTAAAACATAAAAGCGTCATCGGAATCGGGACTGTGTGCAATGCGGATAGTTTGCATAATTTGCTTTCCTTCTTTCGTTTCAGTTAATATTTTTAAAGTGCTGTAACTTAATTCTTAAGTATTTTGAATTCAAATCTTTTGTAAAATTACGAAGCGACGAATTTGCAAAATGCGCGTTAATGAACATGAAAATATTTTTAAAGATTTGTGGAATCTGAGATCGCCGCCAGCCTTTTAAAGAGTCAACAAAAGATTGTTTTTGTTTACAGGTTAACGGGAAATTTGCGTTTGGTAAAAAAATACAGCATAATAGAACAAAGCCCGAAGCTCGAAAATTAATCGGAAAAAACCCGATATCTTTTCCCGGCTCCGGTTATTTATTTTAAAAAGATCATTAAAAAAAGTTAAATTCACGCCGATATTTAAAATCCTGAGAATGAAAAGATATGGAATCGCTATGAAACATCTGCTTTTTATCTGTCTGATCTTGGTTGCGCTGCTGTGCGGTACCGCATTAAAGGCAAACGGTTTTTTTATTCATTATTATAATTATGAAGACGGTTTGCCTTCCGATCTTGTGAAAGTGGTTAAACAAGATAGCCAGGGATTCATCTGGATCGGAACGGACGGAGGCTTGGTCAGGTTTGACGGACAGCGATTTCTTTCATTCTCGGAAGGATTGCCGAGCAATTATGTTAAAGATTTATTCTTCTTAAGCGACAGCGAATTACTTGTCACCACCGATTTGGGAATTGTCAGGGTAACTTACAATTCTGTAAGAACCACGCTCAATAAATTTTTACCTGGTTCGATAAAACTTACCGACAGCACGCTGTTTTATCCGAAATTAATTTACAGGGATTCGGGCAATACTATGTGGATTGCCGAGCCTTATTCAATTGTTCGGCTCGAAAAAGAGGGGAAAGGGTTTAAACGATACGTCTTTCCGCAAAAATTCGAGGCATTAAGCTATCTTCATTCTTTTTCGTTTTTTGAGAACGAAAAGCGCGATCTTTTTGCGATTTCACAAACCGGATATCTGCTGCGTTACCAAGCAAAAACGGATACTTTTACGGAAGTTCCGGTCATAAACCGTCCGAAAAAATGGACTGTGAGCGCGGTGCTGAAATTTAAGAAAAATTCTTTTTTGATCGGTACGTCAACCGGTGTGTACATATTTAAATTCAGTGAAGCGTTAAAAGGTTTTGCGTTGAAGAAGATCGCTGATATTCCGAATGTTCACGCTCTGGCAACGGATACCAAAGGCACTATTTTTGTCGGAACCGGCGGGCAGGGTTTGTATTTAATTGTTCCAAAGAATAACGGATTTAAAATTAAGCATGTTGATCGGCTAAAGTTAAAGGTCATTAACCAAATCCAAAGAACGGAGGAAGATCGGTTTTGGATCAGCACGGATAACGGAATAGCCCTGTTGTACGATCCGCTTTTTACGCAAATTTTGAATTTTTCCAATTACTCGGTACAAACGCTTTTTCAGGATGCTCGGGGAAGAATAATAGCCACGGACGGCTTGAGAATTTACGAGATTAAAAAGACTAAAGATCGTTTTACCAGCCGGGTTTTGCTCAAGAACAGCGAATCAATGATTTCAACCATTGCCGCGGATGAAAAGAGAATTGTCGCCGGGCATATTGACGGAGCTATTTCCGTATTGCAAAACAATTCGGTCAAAAAGATAAAGCTTCCTTCAAACAATACTATTTTTTCGCTTTTTATCGATCGTTTCGGCGACTTGTGGATTTGTCAGGGCGGCATGCCGGGATTAATCAAACTTGACAAAAACGGTCATTTGCGAGTTTTTGCCAAAAACTACGGAATGGATTCTCCGGCTCAGGTGATAAAAGAAGGGGGGGACGGTTACATTTATGTGGGCAGCATAGGGAACACAAACTATTTATTTCGTTTTAACAGAGAGAAAAAAACCTTCGAAAATTTAAGCGTTCCCGTGCCGCCGTTAAATTCGACCAGAACAGAGGTTTACGATTTAGTTATTCAAACAAATAATTCAACAATCTGGTTGGCGACGAATATCGGAATATTGAAAATTCAAAAAGGGAAAGTAAAGATTTTTCGGCTCGAAAGAAACAGAACCGCGCGTTCGTTGACTCTGGATCACGAAGAGCGGCTGTGGATAGGCACGGAACACGGGGCATATTGTTTGATTGACACGAGTTTGGTTTATTTTGACGAACTCTCTGGTCTGGGGAATCAAACCTTTGCTTTTCGTTCCGCAATTGCCGACACATCGGGGCATATCTATTTTGGCACTTACGACGGAATTTATTTTCAGCAAAAAGAATTTCGAAACGATATGACCACTAAAGCGCCAAAGATTGTTGAGTTCTGGATTGACGAAAACCAATTTCTTGAAATTGGCGCAAGAGCTCAAAAAATACCCTTTCATGCCACGCTGCGAATCAGGGTAGCATCGTTGATGTATCCGGCGTACAAAACCATCTATCAGTGGCGGCTGATCGGAGCCAGAAACAACTGGTCTTTGCCCTCGACCGATCCGATGATTATTCTTCCGGGAATCAAAAGGGGAAGCTACACATTACAGGTTCGGGCAAGACACATAGGTTACGGGTGGAGTCCGGTGTGTTCTTTGAATTTGATTGTCAGTCCTCCGTGGTATTTAAGTTCGTGGGCTTTTGCTATTTTTTTGTTGGCGGTAATATTAATCGGTCTGGTTTCGCTGCAATTAATCAGGGAACGCCAAAGACGTTTAAGAATAGCCATCGATCTTGAGAAGAGTGAAATAAAGTTAAAAACCATTGTCAATAACGCCCCGATTATTTTGTTTATGGTTGACGTAAACGGGAAGATAACCTTTGCCGAAGGTAGGGGTTTGTCAGAGTTTGAAAAAATTCATCAACCCATTTTAGGATTGAATTTATGCGACGGGGCGGAAGAAGAGTTCGGACTTGACGAAGATTGCAAACGCGTGTTAAAGGGCGAATCGTTCGAGAGCATCCGCAAAATTAATGATAATTATTACAGATTCTGGTTTTCGCCCCTGTACGACTCATCAAACAATCTTACGGGCGCTCTCGGCGTGGCTATCGACATTACCCAATTAAAACTCACCGAAACAAAATTAAGAAGAGCCATCATTCAAACCGAAGCGGCTAATAAAGCAAAAACCGAATTCATTGCCAACATGAGCCACGAAATCCGCACGCCTTTGAACGCCATTATCGGATTATCGGATCTTTTAATGGAAACAAATCTGGATGAGGACCAAAAAGAGTATTTGCACACAATCCGCTTTTCAGCCACGGAACTGCTCAAAATTATCAATCAGATTTTGGATTTCAGTAAAATTGAATCCGGAAAACTGGAATTGGAATTCATCCCCTTTGATCTGAAAAAACTGATTCAAAACTTATCGAATGCCTTTGATATTATGGCAAAGAATAAGCGTCTAAATTTCAAACTCTCGTGGGACAAATCGGTGCCGGAACATGTTGTGGGCGATCCCACGCGCTTAGGGCAGGTTTTGGTGAATTTGCTGGGGAACGCCATAAAATTTACCGAGCAGGGCGGAATCGAATTAAATATCAGCCTGGTCAGCGAAACCGAAGATGACGCGGATGTGCAATTTGAAATTAAAGACACCGGGATCGGAATCCCCGAAGAAAAGAAACGGGTAATTTTTGATTCGTTCCGACAGGTTGATTCTTCTCTGACTCGTCGTTTTGGCGGAACCGGTTTGGGACTGGCTATTTCGGCGCGCCTGATAGAAATGATGGGAAGCAAAATCGAGGTAACAAGCGAAGAAGGAAAAGGGAGCTGTTTTCGTTTTATTTTGACCTTTCCCAAAGCCAAAGACAAAAAACTGGAAGAACTGCCCGATTTTTCATTATTTTTAACCCATGATAAAAGAGCTCAAAAACCGATTGAACCCGCGGATCTTAAATCAGAACAAGAGACCTCTGATGCGGACGAAATCCGGATATTGCTTGTTGAAGACAATGTGATTAATCAGCGGATGGCTAAACGCATGGTCGAGAACATGGGATATAAAGTAGATATTGCCAATAACGGGCAGGAAGCGCTTGATATGCTGCAGGAACGCAATTATGATCTCATTCTGTTGGATGTTCAGATGCCCGTTATGGACGGTTTGCGAACGGCTCAAAAAATTAGAATCCACGAGATGAACAGCGATGAACATATTCCTATTATTGCCATGACGGCTCATGCTCAAAAAGAAGACCGTGACCGCTGCCTAGAAGCCGGAATGGACGACTACCTTTCCAAACCGATAAATATGAAAATGCTCGAGCAGAAACTGAAGCATTATTTAAAGGCAAAACAGGAAAGACTTAATACACAAAACAAATAACCGTTGCAGCGGGTTGCGCGTCAAAACAAAATTTTTCCGGATTCAAAAAATTTTAAAGCAAAGCATTCGAACGAAAATTATCGCTTTATTCTCAGAAGCCGCGTTCTTGTGTTATTCCCAAAAACGCTCCTTTTATTGATGAACTAAATTCCTTATTTTATTCCCGACCGAACTTTATTGTGAGAATGAAATGAATCTGCGGGAAAAAACGGAAGAAATTAAAAGAATCGCCTACAAAACGGGTTTCCACAAAATCGGTATTGCGCCGGTTAAAAAACCCGCCCATTCGGAGTTTCTTTTAACCTGGCTGGCGGCGGGTAAACACGGCGCCATGAAATGGATGGAAAACCATCAGGAAAAACGTTTGGATATTTCCCAATTGTATCCGCAGGCGCGATCGGTGATAGTAGTTGCGCATAATTATTACACCTCTTATAAACACGCCAAATCTCCGGAAAAGGGAAAAATAAGCCGTTATGCCTGGGGCAGGGATTACCATAAAATTCTAAAGAAAAAACTGAAACTATTTCTGCAAAAAATAAAAGAAATCGATTCTTCGATTGAAGGTCGGATTTTTGTGGACACGGCTCCGGTGCAGGAAAAATTATGGGCTGCCGAAGCGGGCATAGGATGGCAGGGCAAAAACGCCAATATTATTACCAGAGAAATGGGATCATGGGTTTTTCTGGGTCTTTTGGTTATTAATCGAAAACTGATTTACGATGAGCCGGTTAAAGATTATTGCGGGCGGTGTAACGCCTGTATCGAAGCCTGCCCCACAAACGCCCTTGAGCCGTATCGCCTTGACGCCGCGCGCTGTATTTCGTATTTGACCATTGAATATCGCGATCAGCCCGTTCCGGACGATCTTGCCGAAAAAATGCAAAACTGGGTGTTCGGCTGCGATATTTGTCAGGATGTGTGTCCCTGGAACTGCTTTGCTCGCGAAACAGACGAACCCAAATATCATCCTGTTGACATGTTTTTGGTGCAGCCCGATCTTGCCAGTCTTTCTTCTTTAAGCGAAGACGAATTTAAAAATTTGTTCAGAGGCACGCCGGTAAAACGGGCAAAATATTCCGACTTTATCCGCAATGTAAAAACCGCGCTGCTTCAAATTTCGGGCTACCGTAAAAAAGAATAAAAACGCCGTTTTAAAAAGAGATCATTCGGATTAGCGCATTAATACCATCTTTTTAACGATTTTGTGCCTGCTTGTCGTCAGATGATAAAAATAAACGCCCGAAGCCACCGGATTGCCCTTGTCGTTTCTTCCCCGCCAGACGTACTTATAGAGATTGCCTTTAAAAAGATATTCGTTGTTGATTAACGTGCGAACTAACTGACCGGTTGTGTTGTAAATTTTTAAGCTCACATCGCCCGTCCTATCCAGAGTAAACGAAATAGTCGTTTGCGGATTAAAGGGATTAGGATAATTGTTCAGCAGTTGAAATTTTACGGCAACAGCGTTGCGGGCAATTGCAGTGCCCACGGACGGTTTGATTTTAACATCGTCAATAATCCATCCCCAGCCGGTGGTGTAATCGTCCGCATGCAGGCGAAAACGAACATAGATGATTTGTCCGGGATCGTAAAATTCGGTTAAGTCGATTTCATGCGATCGGTAGAGGCTGTTGTCAGGTTTTTTATCCTGATTGTAATAGAGATTCCAGGAAGGATCAAAGCGGCAATCATAAGGGGTGATGAGAACATCCCAGTTTTCGCCGTCAAGCGAGCCTTCTACCGTAACATAATCCCACATTCGATAATCCGGATAAAAATAACCGCTTTCTCCCGGTTCGACCAAGGCAATGTCTTTGTAAGTCATTACAAGATTTTCGCTGACTACGACGGGCGTTCCCAAAATGGCGATATATTCGCGTTTATTCGAATAGGGGTGCTCGGTTTGCAGACCCGCACTGTTGAAATTTTGAGGCTTATCAATGAAAAGATCGCCGTAAAAATCACTGTAACCGTTATTAAACAGGAATTTTACGCTGTCCACCTTTTCGTAAACGACTATTGATTTTTTATTGGAGATAAATTTTTTCCCGTTATTAAAACCCGCTGTCCGTACTTCAAGATAATCCGGCGGCTCCACGGTAATTATTGCAAATGTATCGCGATAAGCCGGAACGGGTCCCAGTTTTGCGACAGGCTCCTCATAAATTTCCACATAAACCGAATCGTACGGCGAGCGCGTGCGGAAGAAAATTTTCATCTGTTTTGTAAAAGGATGAGGGGGATTAATGGCGTTTAACACGGGAGCGCGCGTGGGTACGGTCAACTCGGGCAATTGCGCGTCGTACAACGTCCAGATGCCGCGTCCGTGAGTGGCAGCCACAATTTCTTTATTGACAATTTTTAACCTGCGCACCGCTACCGAAGGCAGAGTTCCCTCGGCAAATTGCCAGCTTTCTCCGTTATCCTGTGAGATAAACAGACCAATGTCTGTTCCGATCCAAATTTGGCTGGTATCGTAAGGAATATAAACGGCGCAGTGAACGGGAATATCCGGCAGATTATTGGTAATGTCTTGCCAGGTGTTCCCAAGGTCGCGGGTGCGAAAAATTTTTCCGTATCCCGAAACGCCGAACATGACCAGAGCCGTGGCGCTGTCCGCCGGATGCGTTGCAATTCCGCTTACAATGGCATTCGGAGCGTCGGGCGGTTTGGGGACTATGGTAAAAGATTTTCCGCCGTCCGTAGAAACATTAATGTAACCGGAAGAAGAGGCGATCCAGACAATCGAAGAATCAGCCTGAGACACGGCAATTCT
>JAJRSN010000124.1 GCA_024278715.1 Calditrichota bacterium | reverse complement strand
ATGGCATTCGGAGCGTCGGGCGGTTTGGGGACTATGGTAAAAGATTTTCCGCCGTCCGTAGAAACATTAATGTAACCGGAAGAAGAGGCGATCCAGACAATCGAAGAATCAGCCTGAGACACGGCAATTCTGACCCATCTGGAACCGTTGAGTTGTACCGGAAAAGATTTCCAGCTTACGCCGCCATTGTAAGTTATGTAAATTTTATTGCTTTCTGAAATGGTAAACAATTTGTCAGTATTAAACGGATCCATGACCAACGGCGTATGAAAAATTTCGCTTTCGGGCAGTCCGTTATTGATGCTTTGGAAAGTATTCCCGCCGTCTGTTGATTTAAAAACGCGAGAGTCATAAATCGTGGCGTAAACAATATAAGGATCGAATTTATCCCAGGCGCAGTCAAAGCCGTCGCCGCCGACAACCTGATGCCAGCCGGTTTTTGAGTCCGGATCAATGGGAGAAAGCGAAGTTCCGTTATCCTGAGTTCCGCCGATGTATTGTTCCAAAAAGGGGTGGCGGTCGGCGTCGTAATATTGGGTTACATTGTATTGATAGTTTTTGTTTTGCCAGTTTACTCCTCCGTCGGGAGAAAAATAAATGCCCCCGTCGTTGGCGCTGAGCAACGCAAACGAGCTGTCGTCTCTGGGAATGGTGGCTAAAAAGTGATGATCGGCATGAACATAGGGCAAACCGTAGCCTCCCCACCAGCTACTGATTTGCGTGGCGCTCATCGAACCGGAGTTAACCTGCACCTGATAGAGGTCGAGACCTCCCACAAAAACAATGTTTTCGTTAAAAGGGTGTACAATCAGGGTATTGTCGTACCAGCCCTGTTTTCCCAGCCAGTTGGGCGAACTGCCTAAAAAATTCCATGTTATTCCGGCGTCGGTCGATTGGTAAAATCCGGCTAATTCTCCGCTCGAATTAACCATGGCGGCGTAAAGGTAATTGGTGTCCGAAGGCGCAATAGCCATTTCAACACGACGATGATCCGAAATTTCTTCGCTAACGTAATTCCAGGTGTTTCCCATGTCTGTTGATTTGTAAATTCCCTTATTGTTAACACAGGCAAAGAGGGTGTTAAAGTTTAACGGATTGGCGATTATTTGCTGTACCCTGGCTCCGGGATCAAAAACATGTTCCCATGAATCGCCGCCGTCCAAACTGCGGAATATGCCGGCATTGGTGGCGGCTATAACGGTATCCGCATTAAAAGGATGCACCACCAAACGGTTCACATAGCGGAAGTCGTAATTGCCGGCGGACGCCGGAAGTTGAATCCAGCCTTCGCCGCCGTCAGTGGTTTTAAAAATTCCGTCGCCGATGACCTGATCGTAGTTTCCGAACCCTTCGCCGGTTCCGGCATAGAGAATATCGGGTTTGTTTTTGCAAATATCGATCGTGGTTACGGAAATGACCGGCATGTCATCGGTTAAAGGACGCCAGTGAGCTCCGGCGTCTTCGGTTTTCCACACTCCTCCTCCGACGGCGCCTACCCACCAGATGTCCGGATTTTGCGGATGTATCACAATAGACCGCGAACGACCGCCGATATTAGCGGGTCCCCGTTCTTCCCAATTTAAAGAACTTCTTTTACGAAGAACATTTTGCACACGAGCCTGCTTCATTGCTTCGAATCGCCAGTTTCCGTGGTAAGAGAACGGTTTGCCAATTTCCGAACGGAGTAATTTTTCGTAAAGAAAAGCCTGATCAGGACGGTCTTTTGCCGCCTCTTGCGATTCGTCTTTTCCGCTGATTATTTTAGACAGCTTTGGCGAGATCTCATTTTGAGAATTCTCCCGAACCTTAAATAACGACAATTCGGGAAATACTTTTACGGCAAAAAAGACGCCCGCCGCAAAAACAAAAAGAGCAAATAAAAATTTTTTCATAATATGCTCCGTTTAGCATGGTTTGATTTTTTTGAATTTATTGTAAGATGATCAAAAGTCCGGCTCAATTTCGTTGACTCTAATTTATTCCCGACTTATTTTAATTTCAGTGATTTAGAATACAAGTTAACAGGGAACAAGTTATGCATGTTAATTTCAAGGGGTTTTATTTTATTGTCCTGATACTTTTAATAATTTTGTTTTACAAGGTGTTTTTACCTTATTACCGTCACATGAAGCTCCACAGTCAAACCAAAGAATTGTACAACAACCTGTCAAAAAGCAACATCCCCTGGAAGATTGTCGGATATTCGGAAAAAGAGCGTCCGATTTACGCTTTGGAGGTTGGCGCCGGCGAGGATACGGTAATGATCATGGGCGCCTTTCACGGCGATGAACAGGTCGGATTTCACCTGGTCGTCCAATTGGCTGAAACACTGTACAAAGCTCCCGAGCAAATTCATTCGCTTGCCGTGTTAATCCCCGTCGTTAATCCCGACGGTTTGCTGTCGCGCCAGCGGACCAATGCCAACGGGGTCGATATCAACCGAAATTTTCCCACCGGAGACTGGTCGCCGGTGTACACAAAAAAGAAGTATTATCCAGGCATAAGACCCGCTTCGGAGTCGGAAACCCAGACTGTGCTTCAACTGATCGATAAGTACAAGCCCGATCGGATCATTTCGATCCATTCCGATCTGAGAATGAACAACTACAACGGTCCCGCCCGAAGGCTTGCCGAGCTAATGTCTAAGTTTAACGGTTATCGCGTGACCGGCGATGTCGGCTATCCCACGCCGGGCTCTTTCGGCACCTATGCCGGATACGAATTGAAGATTCCGCTAATTACCCTGGAATTACCCGATGTTCAGCCGGATAAAGCCTGGAAACAAAATTATCGCGCCTTAATAGAAGCGATAAATTTCAAAGAATAAATTATTTCAGGATGAATGGATTTGCGCACCCCATTCGTAAAAGTCTTTTCCGCTGGGATTTTGAAAAATCCGCAAATCGAATTCGGGAATAACCGATAAAAGGTGATCAAAAATATCGGCTTGAATGGCTTCGTAATTTTCCCAGCGAATGTCATTGGTGAAAGCGTAAATTTCAATCGGCAGCCCTTGCGGACCGGGAGGAAGCTGACGTACCATTTTGGTCAGGTTCGGATTAATCTTCGGGTGATTTTTGATGTATTCAACCGTGTAAGCGCGGAAAGTGCCGATATTGGTCATTCGCCGTCAGTTGACTTTGACACGGTCGTCAATATTGTGCTCACGGTTGTACCGCTCAAGCTCTTCTAATTTTCTTTTCACATAATCGCTAATTAAATGGATGCGTTCGAATTTCTCGAT
>JAJRSN010000123.1 GCA_024278715.1 Calditrichota bacterium | reverse complement strand
TATCTGCTGTTAGGGTTTACTAATATTTATCCCGCGATTCCCATGATTATCCTTGGCGCCTCCTTTGTCCTTGTGCCGGCGGCAATGTGGCCCTCCATTCCGCTAATTGTTAAAAAAGAACTGGTCGGAACGGCGTTCGGCTTGATTACTTTTATTCAAAATATCGGATTAGCCTTGTTTCCGTATCTTAACGGATTATTGCGGGACAAAACCCATACCTATACCGCCAGCATGCTGATGTTCGCCGGTCTGGGATTATTGGGGTTGGTCTTTGCGCTTTTATTAAAAAGAGCTGATCGATCCATGAACGGCGTTTTGGAAAGGGCGTAATAATAGGTGCAAGTAGGTTTAATATCTGATACGCACGGCACATTACCTGCCGAAGTATTTAAACTGTTTAGCGGCGTCGATTTAATTCTGCATGCCGGAGATATCGGCAAAGAGGATATTATTATCGAACTTTCCGCCGTTGCCCCGGTAAGGGCGGTGTTTGGCAATACCGATCATTTCCCCCTGGTCAGCCATTACAAGCGAATCGATTTTTTTAAATTAGGACATTTTAAAGCTTGTTTAAACCACATTATCGGTACGCCAAAGAGCTTTGCTTTTCAACTTTTTAAAATGAATAAAAAAGTGGATGTGGTCATTTATGGCCACACCCACAAAGCAGGACAAACACGATTTAATCAGATATTGTTTGTGAATCCGGGCAGCGCTTCACAACCTCGTTACGGTCAGTTGCGTTCTGTGGCGATTTTAAATATTGAACAAACCAATATCGAAATAGAATTTAAATATTTTTGAATGTTCAAAAAATCAGCGCTGCCCGCGGAAGGTTTTATTGTTATGCGTAAACTTCTTTTTCGTTGCATTTGCAAACCGCAACGATTTTTTCGGCAAAACCGTAAGCGCCTTCTTTTTGGGAAGGCAACATGTTAACCTTTTTTACATAAGTGAATACTTCGCCGCAAACCGGGCAGGTTTTACCGTGTTTACCTTTTTGCGTCTTACTTGCAAAATCCTGTTTCTTTGCCATTTATCCTCCAATTTGTTTTTCATGTACAAGACGATCAATTGCGTTTGAAAAAAGAGCGGTGTAATTAATTAAACGCTCTTTATCTTCTGTCGAAAATTTGTTTGCTCTTACGTCTTCTAACGTTACCATCCCGATTGCCTGATTGTCAAAATGAACGGGAACCGATAAAAAAGAACGCAATCCGTAATTTGTTTTTTCCTGTCGGCTGAACCGCGGAATAAAATATTCCCCCTTGTCAATATCATCCAGTAAATAAGGTCGATTTTTCAGTACCACCCAGCCGTTCAATCCTTCGTCCAAGGGGAATTCGTATCCTGCCTTAAATACGTCGTCCTTCCCGACGGAGTAAATAATAACTCCCCGGGATGAGCTTAAATCGTAATCTTTACGAAAGGCAATGGTCAATTTGGTCGCCTGAAATTCCTGAATTAAAAATTCGGTAAATTGATTTACCGCCGATTTGATCGAGCGCGCAAGGGTTAATTGTTTGGACAGGGCAAGCGATTTGCTGCTTTGAACGGTTTCTTCTTTAAGGCGCTCAATTATCAAAGCTTTTTTCAGGAACGCCAAAGTGATTTCGTTGATTTTATGAATGGTCGATCGATCTTCGTGATTAAAAAAATCATAAGCCTCGGCGTCAAAAATCCAGTAAAGGTGGAGCTGCTTATCAATATCAGCCCGAAAGCCCAGAAAAGAACGGGGAACATAAACGTCCTTTTTGTAAAGAGGAATTAAGTTCGAGCCGTTTTCAACATGATTTTCTATTAAAAAGCCCCTCGCATTATCGATCAAATTGAATAAGGGAATAGGTCGATCCTTTTGTGCGGCGAGTATTTCATCTTTGACCTTTTTGTGCAGTAACAATGCTTCTCTTTGCGGAAGAACCAAAAACAAATAGCCGTTATGGGGAAGAATAAAATTCCAGATAATGGTAAACTGTTTTCGTAAAAAGTCAAGAATCTCCGGATTTTTGTGCAGAGATTTGGTGAGCAATCGAACCTTATTGTCAAAGAACATATCTTCCGATTCCAAATCGGTTTCATTGTCCGGCGGTATTTCGTCCGCCTCTTCATTTTGATCGTTTTCCGCCGTCATTCCCCAAAAATTGTACAGAATGGCGGAGATGCCGGCTAAAATGATTACCTTAAAGGCAAGCCTTGTCCAAAATCCCCATGATTCGGGATTTACGAAAATTCCGATAATTATCAGTAAAAAAAGGGCTACAAAGTTTATCACCGGCTTACTCATTCTTTATAAAGCTTGTTAACTTAAGAATAAAAATTCCGAAAAACAAGTGTTATGCCCGGGCGTGCCAATACAAATAATGGGCTGCAATATGCAACCCACAAATTTAAACAGATTTTTTTGCTACCTGTTATTAATGTTTTTCTTGATCCACCAATTTAATCTTATCCCGGTCAAGCGTTTGCGGTTCCTGTCTGATGGTATCTTTTTTACCGGAAAAATTGGAAGCAGCCGTTTTTAAAGCCCGATTCGAAATAATAGGCGAAGCCATTTGTTGAGTTTGATTCATCACGTTGTCGGATGAAGGCGGAGCCATGGGAACGGTGTTCGTATTCATGGTCGTGACAATAAAGAAGGCAATGACAGCGATCAGGGCGGCGCCGGACAATCCGAAAGTCAGATTCTTTTTGGTTATTATCGGATGTTCCATCATGAATTCGTCGGAAATACGCAGGCGCAGTTGGGTATCAAACTCTTCCGTCGTTTGTACGAGCGGCAAGCTGCGAAGCTTTTCGGTTAAGTAAGCCACATCTTCAAAGATATGCTTGCAATCAGGACAGCGCATAAGATGTTCCTCGACCGAGGAAAAATCATCAGGGGATAGGGTCCTCTCGATATAATCAGATAGCATTCTTTTTGCAGTATCACAAGACATCATAGGCTATCACTCCCTGTCTTTATTTTTCATTCATCAATTGTTTAAGGTCTTCCTGTAATTTTAATCGGGCTCTGTTAACCCGCGATTTTACGGTTCCAAGCGGAATTCCCACAATCTCCGCAATTTCTTCGTAAGAGAATCCCTGAATATCCCGCAGAATTATTACCTGCTTAAATTTCGGCGTCAACTTGTCTATTGCCTTTTGAATAATCCTGTCCGTTATCACCGTATTGGTTTCCCGTTCGGGATTGCTGTCTTCATCCGGTATATCATAGTCCTTTTCACTGGTCATAAAATGACTGATAGATAGCAGTTTACGACGCCGGCGCCTTCTTAATTCCGTTTTCGCCAAATTCCCGGCAATTGTGTAAATCCAGGTAGAAAACTTGGCGATTTCCCGGTAATAATGTTTATTCTTAAATAATCGTAGAAACGTTTCCTGGACAATATCCTCAGCTTCTTCTTTTTCTCCGACAAACCGATAAACAAAGTTTAGTAACGGATCCTTGTATCTTTTGACCAGTAAATTAAAAGCATAATTGTCACCCTGCTGGAAACGGGCGATCAATTCCTCGTCCGTCGGCGAAGAACTTGTTTTTATTGCCTTTTCAATTTTAATCATGCACAAACTTTCTGTTTAACATTAATTCAAAAAAAATAGTTCCGATTTTTTTTCATATTCTAAAAGAAAATACAATCCAATTTTATGTTCTGCAAATCTTGTAGCACAGAATCTCAAGATTCGGGGATTCCGAGCTGTCGATTCCCTTCTGCGCTTTGTCAAAACCGTGCAGCAATTGAACGACTTTTTTTAGCTGAGAAAAGCTGTAATAATTCAAAACATCCGAAATTTCGCGCATCTGAAAATCCTGCAATTTCATTTTCTGGCTGATTTGCGCCGCGCTCAATCCCTGCCGCCTTAACGAAGCTATCATTAACGCTTTTCGGAAAAAGGCAAAAAGCACGGCATTTATGGTGGTGAGTTCAAAACCGGTCTCCGCAAGCTGATGACTGATTTGAATGCTTTTTCCCAAATGTTTTTTTGCCAGTGCCTTTTGCAGAGCAAAAACATTGGTCTCGCGGTACATGCCGGAGGTTTCTTGCAAATCGTCAACCGTAATAGCCGATTTTTCGCCCTTAAAGCTGATTACCTTTTCGATTTCGTTTTTCAGAATCAGGATGTGTGTGCCGGCGTTGGTTATTAAAAAATGAGCCGCCTCCGGCGTGATCGAGTAACCGCGCTGCTGACAATAGTTTTTAACCCAAAACGGAAGTCTGCTTTCTGCGATGGGACGGCAATCCACTGTTGTGACCAGGCGCGTTAACTTTTGAAAAAATTTAGTGCGCATCTGTTCCGCGCTGCTCAAAACCAGAACCGAAAATTTGGGCGGCTTTTTCAAATGCTTCTCGAAGGTCTCTTCGTCCTGAATTTTCATTTTATCGAATTCACGCACAACCACTAATTTTCGATTTGCCAACATCGGATAAGAGCTCAGTTGAGAAAGTACTTCGGATTCCGTGTTTTCGGTGCCGTAAAGAATTATTTCGTTTAAATCTCTGCTGCCGCGATCCGTAAACAGCTTTCCGGACAGCGCTTGGATAAATTGATCGTGAAAAAACTTTTCCGCGCCGACCAATAAATAAACCGGTTCAATTTTCCCCGATTGAATTTCGCTAAGTGCATTGTCAAATGATTTCATCTTCGGTGATTCCCTCGTTTCTCTTTTTGTTTAAAAGACCGGCAAACCAGCGAACGCTTAAAATTCCTATTACAAGAACCGCCGCCCATTGTAAAATTGTTGTTCCCAAACTGTATGTACGTAAAGGTTGCCACCAGGTTTTGGGATTCCATTGAACGGATTGAAAAAACCACCAGCCTATCATCACAATAAACTGAAGGGGCATTAAAAAGCGAAAGAGTATTTTGGCAGTCACTGATAAGAACGAATTCCGACGCGGGAACTGAAGCCAGTCTTTTAAAAAGGTTTCGACGCCGATCCGGTTGACGACGATTATAAAAAACAGACCGCTTAACAAAAGTCCCAATCCCCACACCCAATCCTGATTATTAAAGAAATCAAGAAACAAAGCGGAAGGCGCGCCCAGAACAAAAGTTACCGAACCAATCCAGAGCACCGCTTTTTTTCTTTGCAGCCCGAAGTCAATCAGGATGCGCGTTGCCAGTTCAATCATGGATACCAGACTGGACATGGCTGCAAAAAACAGGGCAAGAAAGAAAACGGTCACAAAAAATCTTCCCCAGGGCATTAACGAAAAAAGGTCGGGCAGCGCGATGAACGCCAGCCCCTGGTTGCCGGAGCCTAAAATTTGTCTGGCGGCGGAAACATCCGGCGTTAAGGCAAACACTGTCGGAATGATCGCCAGCCCGGCAAGAACGGAAGCCAGATTGTTCCCTATTCCGGTAAGAAAAGAATTGCCGATAATGTTCTCCTGATTCCGGGCGTAGATGGCGTAAGTCAAAAGCAGTCCCCAACCGGCTCCGGTTGACCATGCCGATTGAGATAAGGCGTCTATCCAAATCCGATGATCCAGCAATTTTTGCGGCTCGATCTTAAAAAAATACTCGATTCCTAAGCGTGCGTCGGGTAGCGTAATAGCCCGAAGCGCCGCTATTGCCAATAAAACAAAAAGCGCCGGAACAACAATTTTCGAAAACTTTTCAATACCGTGAACAATTCCGCGGTAAATGATAAAAACGCCTAAGAAGATCGAAATAAAATGATAGACCAGCGACTCCCACTTGAAATGGGTAAACTGAAACCAGAATTGCTGATGGTCAATTTCAAAAATTTTACCGCTTAATGAAAGTAAAAAATACTTTAAGCTCCATCCGCAAACAACGGAGTAGTAAAACAAAATGGCTGTTGTGCAAAATCCTACAAACCATCCCATCCAGGTGTAGCGCGGATTAATTTTGTAAAAGGAACCGATTGTTCCCGATCGCGTTTTCTTGCCAATTGAAAATTCAACAATTAAAAGCGGGATAGACCATATAAACAGAAACAATATCCAGGGCAGAATAAATGTTCCGCCGTACTGACCGGCAAGTCTCGGAAATCTCCAAATATTTCCCGCTCCCACAGCCATGCCAACCGTGGCGGCGACTAAGCCGAAACGGGAGGTAAAGAGGTCTTTTGTTTTGTCCATAATTTAAAATCCGAAATACCAAACAATTCCTGTGATTGATAAGATAATAGAATAATATCCGAACCATTGTAATTTGCCTTTTTTGACAAAATTCAAAAGCCATAATATGGCAAGGCAGCCAAACACAAAAGAAAACAGCGTTCCCAAAGCAATGTTTATCAGTGCCGACGAAGGAGGCGGAGCGATCATTAGGTCACGA
This sequence comes from Calditrichota bacterium, assembly GCA_024278715.1. GTDB lineage: Bacteria > Calditrichota > Calditrichia > Calditrichales > Calditrichaceae > Caldithrix. Next base: position 8,334 of record JAJRSN010000123.1, on the reverse strand, counting down.
GCCTTTAACAAAACCGCGCCGGCTACCGCGGGCATGGACATGATAAACGAAAAGCGCGCTACTTTTTCCTGTTCTCCGCCCAGCAGAATTCCCGAAAAAATCGTGCTTCCGCTTCTCGATACGCCGGGCAGAATGGCAAAAGCCTGTGCAAAACCCATAGTAATAGCCAAAACCGGGTTTATCTCTTTGTTCTGCTTTTTTAAAAAAGGAATTGAAACCATCATCATGCCCGTTAAAAACAAAAATAAAAAGGCGACAATTACACTGCCGAAAAGAACCTCTATCTGATCTTTGAAGAAAACCCCCGCAATCCCAGCCGGAATGGTGGCAAGAATAACATAAAAATCCCATCGTAAATAGTATCTGTGTTCATCGGAAAGATTTCCCTTTAAATAATAAAAAGGACTTATAATCATCTGTTTTAATTCTTTTCTGAAAAGTAGAAAAATCGAAAAGAGCGTGCCCAGATGCAAAAAAACATCGAAAGCCAGACCGCTGCCTTTAAAATTTAAAAAATAAGAAAAAATTACCAGATGTCCCGAACTCGAGATCGGTAAAAATTCCGTCAATCCTTGAACAATACCCAAAAGAATCGCCTTTAAAATGCCTTCCATATTCTCTCCAGCTTTAAAGTGAAACGCGGCATAAGAGGGAAGCCCCGCCTTAATACTATCTTTTTGTAATTATCCCCAAATTTATTTATTTTCTTTATATTTAACAACAAAAAGCCCTATTTAATTCGTCCGATAATATTAATAAGCGGGAATTTTAACGAAAAAAATCTGTTTTACATTAAAACCGCTCGAAAAAGGATAAAATTATGAATAAAACCGTATTGATTACGGGAGCCTCCACAGGCATCGGAAAAGAGTTGAGCTATATTTTCGCCCGAAACGGCTACGATTTGATTCTTGTGGCGCGGAATTCGGATCAATTAAAAAAGATCAAAGAAGAAATTGAAGAATCTTATCACCGCAGAGTCTTTATTATCGCCCGGGATATTTCGGAATCCGCTGCGCCGGAGTTTGTGTTTAATAAAGTAAGCAAAGAATTTAAAATGCCGCTCGATGTTCTGGTTAATAATGCCGGATTCGGACTCTATCGTCGTTTTGAAGAGACCGACATTAACCGGGAATTGAATATGATCGACCTGAATATTAAAGCCTTGACGCACCTGACAAAACTTTTTCTTCCCGAAATGCTCGAACGGGGCGGCGGGAAAATTATGAATGTCGCTTCGGTGGCGGGTTTTATGCCCGGTCCCCTGATGTCCGTTTATTACGCAACTAAAGCCTACGTTGTCTCGTTTACTCTGGCGCTTCACCAGGAACTACACAAAAAAGGCATCGCTGTTTCCGCCCTTTGCCCGGGACCGACAAAAACCGAATTTACCCAAAGAGCCCAATTGGAACATCTGAAATTTTTCAAAGGCAACTCCTTTTTTATTCACGATGCAAAATCCGTCGCAATAATCGGATTTAACGGATTGATGAACGGTAAACCCGTAATCATCCCGGGATTGTTAAACAAACTAACCGTTCAGATGTTGAGATTTTTACCCGGAACTCTTGTCCGCGGTTTAACGCGGCGGGTAATGGAAAAACGCTGAGGATTTAGCAATGTACCCGAAAAAGATCCCCTTTACAATAAACACCAAGTGGCGCGCGGTAAAAATTATCTCAAATGGCGCAGACGAATATGAGCTGTTTTACCTAGAAAACCGGCTTCCCCTTCCGTTAACGGAACTCGGAGACCAAGCCGGTTGGAAGTTACGGCAAGCGCCCGTGGATTCTATGTCCCCGTCGTTTGCGGATTTATTGTGGGTTTTTGACGAACAATCGGCAAAGATGCTTTCACAAATAAATCTGCAAAAAATCATGAATTCGGGCGGCAAAATTTTAATTCCCGCCGATTCGGAAGATGCGGCGCGGCTTTTGCAGAGGGAAGGATTTCGTTTAAATCCGGGCAAACCAATCCGGTTAGGGCAGACATTTTATGTAACTTTTCTGAAAGAGAAAATACCTTGCTGCGGAAGCGTAATGAACAATGAATAATGTGTTATCCCCGTCATCGCTTAAAAGTGTAAATGATTCAACCAAATTATTTTTTTGCGGATAAAAAAGTTTTTTCTTTTAACAACGAACATTTTACTATTTTCTACCTACTACCACTTTCTGATAATCATCTATTGTCCTAAATTAACCCTCTAAACACCTAAACAACTAAACCTCTAAACCCTTTTCTTCTATCCTCCGAAAATCCTAACTCTGTAACTTTGTCACTCGTTACTTTTTTCGTTAATCGTTAAGGGTGTAAGCGTTAAGCGGCTTCTCCATCTTCGTATCACTGCTCTCTGCTTTCTCTTTTTTCATTTTTCTTATTCCTCACGATTAACTCGCAACTACCTTGTCACTTTGTCACTTCGTCTCTTTGTCAGGTTATTCGTTAAGCGTTAAGTGGGTGTTACTCGTCAATCGTTACTCATCACGCATTACGCATTACGCGTCACGACCTTGTCCCTTAACCAATAACCAATAACAACTTTTCTCCTGCAGGGCAGCGGCTTGCCCGGGTTTTCGGATTTTTAAAAATTACGCTCAAATGAATATTGCAACAAAACTTAAATATTACTATATTAGTGATTCAAATAATGTGGATCGTGCGGCGCGCGGTTGTGATGTAACTTTTAAACAAATTAATCATCAAATGGCATTGAAGTTAGTTACTGTTAATTAATTAGGAGGATTCAATGCCGGTTACTTCACAGCCTAAGGTGATTATTTTTACGACGCCGACGTGTGGTTTTTGCAACGCTGCAAAGAGGTATTTCAGAGAGAAAAAAATTAAATTTAAAGATATCGACGTCTCGCGCGACCCGAAAGCAGCCGGGGATATGGTAAGGATGACAGGGCAAAGCGGTGTCCCTGTGATTTTGATAAATAACAAACCAATTGTGGGATTTGACAAACCAAAAATAAATAGATTATTGGGAATAAAGTGAAGGAGGGTACTGTGAAGATTAAACCATTAGACGATCGGGTTCTTATCGAATTGATTCAAGAAGAGGAAAAAGTTGGCCCAATTATCATCCCGGATACGGCAAAAGAAAAACCACGCATGGGTAAAGTGGTTGCCGTCGGAACGGATGAAGATTTACAAAAAAAGATCAAGGTAGGTGACCAAATCATCTTTTCAAAATATTCCGGCGACGAGGTGAAAATCGATAACAAGGAGTATTTGATCGTTCAACGTAGCGATGTCTTAGCCAAGGTCGAATAACTTTTCTTCAAGCCGTCCCGTCAAGCCGGGACGGCATTTTTATTTTATCGCTTTTTTGCCCTAAAAGCCGATTCCGACGGAGACGCGGAACCGTATCGTTCTATGCCTCTCTCTGTAAAATTTGAACATTAACCCCGCATTCTTAATCGTTTGTATCATCCCGTTTTTAATCGATAAATCCTTGCATTACTTGTTTCGATGTTTTATATTTGGGTGTACTGGTGTACACTTTAAAGAGGTAAAAACAGCCATGATTTTTGAGGATATTTTTGAACCCATAGAAGTCATTACGCATTTTAAGGACGGTCAGATGCGTCCTGTACGTTTTAAGTGGAACGGGCGCGTTTACAAGGTGTTTCAGTTAAACGGTCATTGGGTGAGCAATCAGGGTTACAATCGTCAACACCATTTTTCGGTGATTGCCGATACTTCGGATTACTTTGAGCTGTTATTCGACGGTTTTAATTTTGACTGGCAGATAGCGCGGGTGTGTTTGGATGGATAAGCGGCGCGTCATCATGCACATCGATGCGGATGCATTTTTTGCCTCGGTGGAGCAGGGATTTAATCCTTTGCTGCGCGGTAAACCGGTGGTAGTGGGCGGTTCGGAAACTCAGCGCGGCGTTGTGCACACGGCAAGTTACGAAGCGCGGGCGCGCGGCGTTCGCACGGGCATGCCGCTTTTCAGGGCAAAGGCTGTGTGTCCCGAGGCGGTGTTTTTAAAGGGTAATTACGGGCACTACAAGGCTGTTTCTTTAATTTTTCAGGAGGTCTATTTACGCTACACGCCGGAAGTTGAATTTACCTCGCTTGACGACGCTTATCTCGATTTAAGCGGAGCGCTGCATCTTTATCCTTCGGCGCGATGGGTGGCGGAAAAGATTCAGCAGGAGGTTTGGTCGCTGACGGGCGTTAGCGTTTCGATTGGCATCGGCGGCAACAAGGTGATTGCGCGCATCGCGTCGGGTTTAAAAAAGCCCGGCGGAATTGTGGAGGTGCCCGCCGGAGAAGAGCAGACGTTTTTAGCCGACCTGCCGGTGGATTTTTTACCGGGAATCGGGCGCATGGCAAAGGAAAAGCTTTTTGATTTGCGCATCCTTAAAATCGGTCAACTGGCAAAGCTGCCCAAACGCGTTATGGAACAATTGTTCGGCAAAAACGGCGTAAAAATTTGGCGTTTTGCCCGCGGCGAAGACGTTAGTCCCGTGATGCGCAAGATATTCCCCAAACAAATCAGCCGCGAAACAAGTTTCGAAGAAGACACCTCGGATCTTAAGATAGTCAAGGGAACGCTGCAATACCTGTGCGAACGGATCGGTAAAAAGCTGCGCGAAGAACGATTGATCTGTCGTACGCTTGGGGTAAAAATCAAGTACTCCGATTTCAGGTTTCACGCCACAAGCGCGCGGCTGCCGCACGCCGTCAACCATGGCGCAGAGCTTTTCGGCGCGGCGGAACGCCTTTTTGATCGATTGCGTCTGCGTCGAACCCGCATCCGGCACGTGGGCGTTTCGGTTAGCGACATCGAGTCCGTCAACTATCAGCGCTTTTTATTCGACGAGCAAACGCGCCGTGAAACGCTCGATTCCGTGATCGATGAAATTCGTGAACGATACGGCTTTATGGCTATTCTGCCGGCGGACACTCTGGAATTAAAACGCAAATACCGCATGGAAGCCAACGGCTACATCTTGCACAATCCCGCGCTCACCCGATAGCTACGAACCGGAAATTCGATCGGAAATCAAACCGACAATGATCGTCACGCCGCTGCCGATTAAAACATACCATGTCCAGTGAACCAACGGCGGGCGTCCCAAAAGTATCGGCGTAATGCTGACCGAAAGCATGGCGATAAGTCCGGCGGTAAATCCGATCAATGCGCCTTTTTCTTTGACCCGTTTGGAAAGCAATCCCAAAAGAAAGATGCCCAACAAGCCGCCGTAAGTAATCGAAGCTATTCCCAGCGCAATTTCCACCACCGACTGACTCATCTTAATAAAAATAAAAGCGACCGAGATCAGAATCACCGCGGAAATAATGGTCATCACCCGTGAAACCGCCAGCTCTTTTGCGGAGCTTAGTTTCTTTTTCAGCAAGGGTTTGTACAAATCGAACATGGCGGAACCGGAGAGCGAACTCATGGAGCCCGCAAGAGTGGACATAGCCGCAGCGAACAACCCGGCAATAATGATTCCCTTAACGCCGGAAGGTAAATTGTGAATGATAAAATAAGGGAAAATTTCATCGGGCTTCTGAAACGGGGCTGCCGGATCGGTCAGCGCAACTCCGTGATAAAAGGCGTAAAGCAATAATCCCACAACCAAAAACAGAGCAAACTGAAAGATGATTAAAATGCCGCTGGTAATGACGGCTTTTTGGCTGTCTCTTAAAGTGTGCGTCGATAAAAGCCGTTGAACGATCAATTGGTCGGTTCCGTGCGACGCCATGGATAGAAAGGTTCCTCCGATCAGAGCACCCAGAAGCGTATAGGGCTTTCTGAAAAAGTCGCCGACGGAAGTTCCGAAATCCAGATTGAAAACCTGCCATTTTTCGGCGGGAATGGTGAAATCAGCCGGGAGATGTCGCCACAGGATGATCAGGGCAATAATCGCGCCGCCGACGTAAATGGTCATTTGCAGCACATCCGCCCATATCACGCCCTTCATTCCGCCGGTGTAAGTGTAAATAAGCGACACAATGGCAATCAAAATAATGGAAACCAGATAGATCTGGAAATTGCTCCATCCCTCAAACCAGGGCGCCGCTTTAAGGATAATAGCCAGGGGAATTGCCGTGGCAAAAAGACGGACGCCGTCGGCTGCGACGCGCGTGAAAAGAAACACCACCGAAGCATAACGCTGCGTCCGGTAGCCAAAGCGTTGACGTAAAAAGGTGTAAGCTGTGGTGATTTTGCCCTCTTTGTAAGCCGGAAGAAAGACAATTGCAATTATAATGCGGGCGGTCAAAAAGCCGATGGTAAGCTGCAAAAAGTTAAGATTGGTCAAATAGGCTAATCCCGGAATACTGATAAAGGTAAGGCTGCTCGTTTCTGCCGCGACAATGGAAAAGGCAACCGCCCACCACGGAACGCGGGACCCTCCTAAAAAATAGTCGTTTATTGTTCTTTGCTTTCCTCCGGAAAGCGAACCGATAAGTGCTACCACAATCAAATAAGAAATAATAATCAATCCGTCCACAACTGAAAGCCCCATGCTTCCTCCTGCTGTTATTCATATTTGCAATATATTAATAATTTAGGGATTTCTGTCGATATAATAAAAACATTTACAAAACAACGGGAAAGAAAATTGCCGGGATCAATAAAAAAAGCTTTGATTGTCGATGACGAAGAATATATTCGTGAAGTGATCATTGAAGTTCTGAAATTATGGAGCGTCGAGTGTCTGCAAGCCGGAGACGGTAAAGAGGCGATCGAGATTTGCAAAAAATTTCATGATGAGATTGACTTAATATTTTTAGACCTGAACCTGCCGAACCTTTCGGGCAAGGAGGTCTATGAAAAATTGGTGACTATTTTACCCGAGAAGCCGTTTGTTTTTATGTCCGGTTACGATGAAGACCATTCAAGCGTTGAATTACCGAAAAACGGTAATTTCAAATATCTTAAAAAACCTTTCTTCTTGGAGACCATAAAATCTCTTATCGAAGAAATAGGGAAAGAAAAGTAGAGAGTTTTAAAGCGGCGACATCTTTTCTGAAAAACCTTCAAATATTCATAAGATTTCTTTTTAACGTATTCTTTATTCAAACCCGGCTTTTGCTCCACAGGCGGAAGTCTGGCGGATTCAGCCCACCGGCTGTTTTGCCTTTCGTGAAGATTTCATTTTCAGAAAAGTTTCTTTTGCCTCGGGAAATATCTCAAGAGCCCGTTCAAAAACGCCCAATGAATACGCAATAGCCACGCCGTAATTGGTGACGGGCACGCCGGCTTGTTTGCATTGAAAAATCCGGCTTTGCATCTGTCTCCGGTTAAATGTGCAGGCGCCGCAATGAATTACCAGGTCAAACTGCGAAAGGTCTTCGGGAAAATCGTGTCCCTGAATATGGGTGAATTGCAGCGCAGCTCCCACGTATTGTCTGAGCCAGCGCGGAATTTTTACCCGACCGATGTCTTCGCCTACCCGATGGTGCGTGCAGGCTTCGGCAATCAAAATACGCGCGTTGGGCTTCAGAGAATCGATAGCCATGGCTCCTTCGACAAAAGCGGGCAAATCGCCCTTTAAACGGGCAAACAGAATGGAAAAGGAGGTCAACGGAACCTCGGGCGGGGTATCTCCCGCTGCTTTAAGAAAAGCCTGCGAATCGGTGACCACAAGCGCGGGAGGGCGTTTTAAACGATTTAGCGCGTCGCGCAGCTCCCGTTCTTTTACGACCATGCAGTACGCGTCGTTGTCCAGGATATCGCGAATGGTCTGAACCTGCGGAAGAATCAAACGACCCCTGGGCGCTTCCGGATCGATGGGTGTTACAAGAATGACCAGCTCGCCCGGAGGTATCAGATCGCTCACGATCGCGGGATTATTCAAAGCGCTTTGCGGCGCAAGACGAATGATTAATTCTTTGAGCTCTCTAATTCCCTCTCCGTTGGCAGCCGAGGTAATTACAAAGGGAATTTTTTCGGCGCTTAATTTTTTTAGTATTACTTTCGGCGGACGCCACAGGTCGGCTTTATTGAAAACAACAATGGTCGGAATGCGCCGGTCTTTCAATCGTTTCAGCAAATCGTTTTCGTAATGATCCCAGCGGTCGTCCGCGATTACCAGAGCAACATCCGTTCGTTCGATGGCTTTATACGTTTCCCGAATCCGCTGCTCGCCAAGTTCGCTTCTATCGTCAACGCCAGCCGTGTCGATGAACAATACGGGACCCAGAGGTAGTAATTCCATGGCTTTTTCCACGGGATCGGTTGTTGTGCCGGGAATTTCGGAAACGATGGAAATTTTTTGCCCGGTAATGGAATTGATCAGTGAAGACTTGCCCGCATTGCGCCGACCAAACAGACCGATATGCACGCGCATTGCTTTCGGAGTC
>JAJRSN010000122.1 GCA_024278715.1 Calditrichota bacterium | reverse complement strand
TAACGCTTTAATTGAATATAAAGGAATTCTGTTTGCCGGGACAACGAGCGGCGTATTCAAATATGTTGGAGAAAAATGGGTAAGATCGAGCAACGGCATCTCAGATATCGTTATCAGATCCCTTGGCAGCGGAGGTGATTTACTATTTGCAGGATGTCAAGGAGGAATGTACAGTTCTGCCGACACGGGTAAGACCTGGAATAAGCTCGAATATCCTTGGGCTTCGAGTAATACGATTTTTTCTATCATTTTTTACAATAATTTTCTTTTTGTCGGGACAGCCTCCGGAGCATATAGGTCACCCGACTTTGGTAAAACGTGGAATTTAGCGCTAAATGCACATGCTGTTATATTTTCCCTCGCTTCTACGGATTCAATTATTTTTGCCGCTTCCTACAACAAGGGTATTTTCATGTCCTCTGATACCGGCTTAACATGGATACCGGTGAATTTAAATCTTCCTACTAAAAACATTTATTCGCTTGTTAACGATGAAAAATATTTGTATTCTTCTCCTTTTTCTATGGGAGTATGGTCAAGACCCATCGATGAACTTCGGGGTATAACCGTAGATACATTAATCCAATCGATACCGGAATCTTTCGTATTGTATCAGAACTATCCCAATCCTTTTAATCATTCTACTCATATCAAATTTGATCTTCCCGTTGAAAGCCATGTCAACCTTAAAATATACGATATAAGGGGAAGGGTGATCACTACACTTGCAGACAAAAATTTTAGCGCATCAAATCACACAGTGCTATGGAACGGAAAAGATAAAAACGGCTTACCGGTGTCATCCGGTTTATATTTTTACAGGTTAGTTGCCAATGGGTTTATAAAAACAAAGAAAATGATTTTGATAAGATAGAGGAATAAACTTCTAAAGCTAACGCCTCTCTGACAAGCGGTTGGATTAGGAATTTAAACGCGTCGGTTTCTTATTGTTTTGAAAGTTTATCCGGCGTTTAAATCCGTTCATCCGCAATCCGTTAGCGGTTTAAAATTTGAATTTGCAGCTAATTATAATAAGGAGGTTCAAAAGTTGCTGAAACAATTTTCTATTTTGATAGTGCTGATTTTATTTTTGGGTTGTTCGCCCAAAGCTACCACTCTTTCGGATAATCCGCGCTGTAAATCTACCGTGGAAGGATTTTATCATTATCGGAGTAAGTGGAACGGGAAAGTTCCGGTTCTTTTTAAGAGAAAAAAAACAAAGATTATACCTGTTTTTGGCAAAATTTTGGAACAAAAAGAGGACGGTTTTTTATTTGATCCCAAAAGGCAAGGTCCGTTATACGATCCGGAACCCGAATTTTTTCCGAACGAAAAAATAGTCGCAGTAATTGATTCGTCAAATAAAATAATATTCGGGAAATTACCGGAAAAATATAAAAGAACATGGAAATTATTTTTATTTGTAAAAAATATGAACTTTAAAGGAAGTGAAATAAAAGTATTGGAGCTTAAGCCGAATGAACGTTTTGGTTTTTGTCTTGTTCCGGGCAACTATCATATTGAAAAAATCAGGTTTAAAAATAATGAAGGTTTAATAGACGAAGTATTGGATTTGCCGAATTTATTTTTTTCAGTTGAGTCAAATTCGGTAAATTATATAGGTGATATTTATCTTGACTTTTATGACAAGAAAAACAACGTGATTTATCTTCCTTATAAAAATGTATATAATCCCAGTGGTGCGGCAATAGCGGGAGTTATGGGAGGCGCAATTGGAGGCGCGTTATATGCGGCGTACAAAGCGGCAAAGGGAGCGGAAGGCATTCATATTTTAACAATAGAGGAAGATCCGGATTTTTCATCTTTTATTAAATTGCCAAAGAAAACGAATATGATTACAGTAAAATAGTCTTTTATTTTTTTCGGATTCCTCGCGCTATTTTTTGGTTATTTTGCTAACAGCGAGCATTAAGAGTTAACAGGGTTCTAATACTGAAAAGCAGTTTGCATAAGCATAAAGAATTTTATATGTTATGCATAAATAAGAAGGTGAGAATTATGAGAACAACAATAGATATACCCGAAGAATTAATAAATGAAGCGATGAAAATAACAAAGGCAAGAACAAAAACAGAATTAATAAAATATGCGCTTCAGAATATTATTCAAAGAAATAAAATAAAAGAGATAAAATCTTTCAAAGGCAAGATTGATTTGAACATTGACTTAGATAATTTAAGAAAGCGAAATGCCGGTATTAGTTGACAGCTCTGTTTGGATAGATTATTTCAGGGCAGGAATAAAATCAGAAAAATTAGATGAATTAATAGATGAAAATCTAATTTGCACAAATGATATTATTTTGGCAGAATTAGTACCATATTTACGAATAAAGCAAACACATCGTCTAATAAATCTTTTAAATGAGGTCCTTAAAATTCATTTAAAGATAGACTGAGAAACAATAATAGATTATCAGACATTGTTATTAAAAAATGGAATAAATAGTATAGGAATTCCCGATTTACTTATTTTGCAGAATGTTCTCCAGAACGATTTGATATTATATTCATTTGACAAGCATTTTAAATTGATAAGTGAATATTTTCAGTTTGAATTACTAAGTGATTAGTGCTCTGCTGACATAAATTTGTCCCTAAAAGTCTCTGCCCTGGCGGGATATTAGACAATAAAAAATAGCATTCCTGTTACAGAAAAGGATAATTCTTTTCGTTGACCTGGTTCTTTGACAAACCGCCAAATCATGGAAATCAGGCAAATCTTACAAATCATGGTTCAGAATCGTTTGAGCCCGGGTTTCTGCCTGTTATTGATAATTATCCGAAAAGAGTTAAATTATCGGGTCTTTTGCCGCGGGATGGGTGTGCGGGCAGAAAGAGGGTACAACCGCTTTAAGAAAAAACAGATTCTCCCGTTGCACGCCGGGGTTAAATTATTGAGGAGGTTGGTTGATGCAGATTTGGGTTGATGCGGATGCATGTCCGAAAGTTATTAAAGAGATTCTGTTTCGCGCCGCCAAAAGACTAAGTATCCCGCTCACGCTTGTTTCCAACCAACGTTTACGAATTCCCAATTCGCAATACATTAAAGCCGTTCAGGTGCCCGGCGGTTTTGATGTGGCGGACGCCTACATTATTCAACATATTAAACCGGGTGATCTTGTCATAACGGCTGATATTCCCCTTGCCGCCGAGGTCGTCGAAAAGGGCGGCTACGCGCTTAATCCCAGAGGAGAATTGTACACATCCGATAATATTCGTTACCATTTATCCGTGCGGAACTTTATGGATGAATTGCGCGGCAGCGGGGTTAACTCCGGAGGACCTGCCACATTGAATCAAAATGACCGTCAGACTTTCGCCAATCAACTGGATCGGTTTTTAACCAGGCATTTGCCCGGAGTCTGACGGAAACTAATCATTCCGATTCCGCAATTAAATAGCCGAACCGCTCGCCAAGAGTAAAAAGATTAAACCGGGATAAGGCATTACGCGCGGTTCATTGACTGTTTTTCAAACCCGATCGCACATTTTTTAATGATGACCAGGACAATCTGCCGTGGAATTAAATTTCTTTGATGCGGGACGATTTTTTTAATATCTGAACAGAGATTTTGCCCGGTGATAATTTCTTAAGGCTTCCGCTGTCGGGGCTGATACGGGTTCAATCATCTTTGCGATTGAAGAGACATCAATCGGGGATAATTCCGCCTGGGAAACCACCCGCACGGTTACGTCAGTTTCATCGAACCGATCTCTTTTAGAATCTTTGAATAAGAAAGAGCTCATCACCTTATTCGGATCCAGCAGCCGAACCGCTTTCTCTGTAATTTTACTGAAGACCATTTTAAATATCGGCGCTGCATAAGTATAATGCGTGCAGCACAATCCCAAAAACAAGTCGGCGGAATCGGGTAGGGTCATTTTTTCCATAGCTTCTTCCGCATACATTTCAATCATTGTTTCAACCATATCGCTGGCGGGATCGTTTTGGATTTCGCTTTCCAGCATGGGGCAGCTTTTCGTGTAAATCCGGTCGCCGCTAATTCCCAAGTTAAGCAGGGCGGCTTTATGCGAATTTTGCCCGATTGTGGTCGGAGTTCCTAAAATAAGCAAAGAAGCGTTCTTTTGTTCAGCCAGGTTTTTGTACATCAAATTCACCCCAAAACCCACAATCCCGACAACCGGAATGTCCGTGTTTTGATAAAAAGTCGTTTTGTTTAGAAGGGTGGAGAGCGTGTTGCAGGCTATTAGAATTATGTCGGGTTTAAAGCGTTCAGCCATTCCGTTCAGTGCGTTGTTAAAAACCCGGACTTTTTCTTTGGTGTCCGGCATCTGATTGTACAGGTAGTCTTTAGACGGCAGGGCGTTTACAAAAGTCAAAGCGATCTTTTTAAAGGGATGCATTCGGCGGAAGTTTTTTTCGATTTCCGCAGCCACAGAAAGACCGCCCAATCCGGAGTCGGTTATCAGAATATTTACTTCGTCTTTCGCAAAAAAGGCTTTTAATTGTTCATTCAAACGATCGGAGCGCAAAACTTCCTGTGAAGTCGCGGAC
>JAJRSN010000121.1 GCA_024278715.1 Calditrichota bacterium | reverse complement strand
GGACTTTAATCTTACTTCTCGTTAAGCGTTAAGGGTTAAGCGTATAAGCGGGTTCTCTGGTTGCTGGTCACTCATCACGCGTCACGAACTTGTCACTCGTCACTCGTTACTTGTAACTATGTCATTTGTCGCTTTTATCTTGTAAGAACTTTAATCTTGTAAGAACTTTAATCTTTTGTATTTTGTATTTTTCTTACCAATCACTCATTACACGTTACTCGTCACGCCCCTGCTGCTCTTCCCGCCGCGGTTGAAACATTAATCCTTTTTCATTAGTTTGCTCTTATGAGTTCGATTAAACCGAATAAATCGACGTCCATGCAAAGAAAGCTTGTCTTCCGAATTATCGTTATTCTTTTTATTTTCATCGTTCAGGCGTTGGCTCAGGGTTTTTACTTCGGACGCAACAAGGTTCAATACACCCACTTTAACTGGCAGATTTTAAAAACCGAACATTTTGATATTTATTACTATCCCGAAATGCAGGATGTCGCCGAAAAGGGTGCGCAGTTCGCCGAAGAAAGTTACAAGGCATTAGAGCAAAAATTCAATTACTCCGTCAACTATCGCATTCCGTTGATTTTTTACAGCTCTCACCTGCATTTTCAACAGACCAATGTAACGCCCGGATTCATTCCCGAAAATGTGGGCGGATTTTTTGAATTTATCAAGGGACGGGTGGTGGTTCCCGGCAACGGCGACATCAAAGAGTTTCGCCGCGTAATTCGCCACGAATTGGTGCACGTTTTCATGCACAGCAAAATCGCTGACGTGCTGCGCCGCTACGACAAACTGGAAGGCGCCTATCCCCCCCTGTGGTTTGTGGAAGGTCTTGCCGAATTCTGGTCAACCACCTGGGACGCGCAGGCGGAAATGGTTTTGCGAGACGCGGTTCTGAACAATTATGTTGTGGGACTGGAAAACATTTACCAAATCAGCGGCACCTTTACCATGTACAAAGTGGGTCAGGATGTAATGCGCTACATCGCCGAAAATTACGGCGAAGATAAAATTCTGAAGATGATGGAACTGGTCTGGAAATACCCTTATTTTGAATACTGCTTCAAAGAAGCCCTAGGAACGGACTACGAGGAATTCGATCATAAATATCTCTACGATTTAAAAAAACGCTACTACCCGCTTTTAAAAAACAATGATTTTTCGGAACAAGTCTCCGAAACCATAGTCCGTCAGGGTTACAATTTTAAACCTGCCTATTACGAAATCAACGGCGAACCGTACGTTGTATTTGTGGCGAATCGTACGGGTTATTCCAGTATTTACATGCGTCCGTTAAAGCCGCTTTCTTTAAAAGACAAAGAGAAGGATGTGGAACTGCTGGTCAAAGGAGAGGCTTCGTCTGAATTTGAAGCGTTTCATGTTTTCGATTCGCGAATCGACGTAAACCGCGACGGAATTCTTGCCTTTAGCTCCAAGAGCGGAGAAACGGACGTGCTTTATCTTTATTCCATTCCCGAAAGAAAAATTATTGCCCGCCGCCAATTTCCGCATCTGGTGGGAATTTACTCCCCTGCCTGGTCGCCGGACGGCAACGAGATTGTGTTTAGCGGACTCGATTTCGGCGGCTACAAAGATTTGTACATTTTTCAGGTTCGCCAAAAACGCCTGATTAAACTGACCGACGACTTTTACGCCGACGATGATCCCGCATGGTCGCCGGACGGTCGATTCATCGCCTTTGCTTCAGATCGCGGCGTTCAGGGTAAAAAAGGCGCAGCCAACATCTTTTTGCTCGATCGTCAGAGCGGCGAAATTCGCTATTTGACCTTCGGAAAAGAAAAAGACCAATCCCCTTCTTTTTCCGCAGACGGCAAATACTTAGCCTTTACTTCGGATCGAAAGGGTTCTTACAACATCTACCTCATTACCGATCCCATTCAATCGGCGTTTGAGCGAAAGCCGGTCCGCATGTTCAAAATGACTTCTTACCTGGGCGCCACATTCGATCCCTGCTGGACGCCGCAAAACGGCTTGCTGTACGGAACGTTTGAAAAGGGTTACTTTCAGATTCGTTACGAACCAAATTTTCTGACGCATTTAACGACAGCCGAGCGCATCGTTCAGCCAATTCTGGTTAAAGACACCGCGCGCTGGAGTTTTAAAAACATCGTTCCGCAAAAAGTTGAAGAACGCAAACCGTACGTGCGCAAATACGATCTTGATTTTGCCCAAACACAGGTTTCGCAGGATCCCATTTTCGGAACAACCGGAGGCGCTCAACTGGCTTTTACCGATATGCTCGGCAACGATCAATATTATCTTCTCATTTACAATAACGCGCGGGTGGCAAGCGAATTCTGGAAGAGTTTTAATGTGGCGGTTACCAAAATATCGCTGGAAGATCGCGTAAACTGGGGTGTTAGTCTGTACCGCTTTGCCGGATATTATTTTTACCCCGGCAACGCCTATTTTTACGAAGAACGCGTTGGAGGAATCGTCACCTTCAGCTATCCGTTTTCACAATTCACGCGGATTTCGGTAAGTCAGAATTTAGCCTATTCGGACAAAGACTGGTTTTTTAATAAACGCCGCAGAGCCTATCTGAACAGCAGCTACATTTCGTTGGTCAACGACAATTCCATCTGGGGTCCCAGCGGGCCTATGGACGGGCAGCGGATCAACATCACCTTTGGCAACACTTACGATTTGGCGTTTTCCAACGTAAACTATCTGACGGGTCTGATCGATGTGCGCAAGTACTTCAGGCTAAGCTTGCGCAGCGCTTACGCGGTGCGATTTTTGTCGCTGTTTAACGAAGGACGGGAAACGCTGGAATACTATTTCGGCGGAAGCTGGGATTTAAGACTTTACAGAAGATGGTCGCTGCACGGTAAGCGCATTTTGCTCATTTCGCAGGAATTGCGTTTTCCTTTGATCGATCAGTTAGGCATCCGCTTTCCCATGGCGGCTCTTCGCTTTCAGGGAATTCGCGGCGCTCTTTTTTTGGATGCCGGCAACGCCTGGAACAACAAGTTTCCCGGATTCAAAGGCAGCTTCGGTTTCGGAATCCGTCTTAACCTGGGAAATTTTCTGGTTTTAAGGCTGGATATCGGCAGAAAAACGGATTTTAAATCCATCGGTAAAAAAACCATTACCCAATTCTTTTTTGGCTGGGATTTTTAACAATGAAAAGACTTTTAAACATATTGACACTCTGGATACTCTTTTTTATTATCGGCTGTCAAAATCCGAATGTACGGATAAATTCGCTTTCGGAGCTGCCGGAAGTTCTGCAGGCGGGATTTAATTCAGAGCGCTGGTATTTCACGAACGCAGAAATAAGTTTCCCCATAAATATTGTTAAGAAAAAAGGCATCAGCGGACTGGCAAATCCTTTTTTGCTTCCCGTCAAAGAAAAACTGATTCTGACTACTTACAACGGCTACCTTGTTTCGATGAATAAAGACAATTTGGGCGATGTGGCTAACAAACGAATCGCCAGAGGAATTTCCGCCCCGGCTGCTTTTAGCCGACCCCTGCTCTTTATTCCCGCGGAAAAAGGCAAGTACGGATTACAGGCTTACGATCTTGTCGGCAGACAATTTCTGTGGAAAAAAAGCGACTCTATTCCCGCAGCAGCCCGCTCGTTTCGGATCAGATGGTCATTCATGCCACGCTAAAAGGCAAAATATTTGCCCTGAATAAAATTAACGGCGAGGTAGTATGGAAATATCAGAATTCAAAACCAATCGAATCGGATTTGGCGCTTCACGACAATATTCTGATCGCCTGTTCAAGGGACGGATTGACGACCGCGCTAAACGTTGATGACGGCGGCGCGCTCTGGCGGCAGGAGCTGCCCGATCACATCTACACTTCTCCTTTAATTGCGAACGACTGTATTTTTATTCCGGACATGAAAGGCAATGTGTTTAAGCTCGATTTGAACAAAGGAACGGTTCTTGAAAAAAATTCCTTTAATTCTCCTTTTTACCAGCCTCTCTCCACCGACGGCAATCAATTGTTCATAATGGGCAGCGACGGCAAACTGTGGGGATTGGATTTTAATTTGCGACCGCTCTGGTCGGTCTCTTTGAAAGGAGCGCCTGCGACTCAGATACTAATCACAAAAAATCATCTACTTATTACGACCTATCAGAAAAAAATTTATTTGATCGATAAACAAAATCATGAGATTGTGCAGGAGTTTACTTTAAAGCACAGACCAGCAGCCGCGGTTGTTGACGAAAACGGAATTGTTTTTATCGCCATGGAATACGACTCGGTTTTGCGTTTGGAATCTTCCGAAAGCGGGGAAAAACCATGAAAACAAACCGGGAAACAATTGGAATTGCTGCGACATTTTTCTTTTTTCTGCTTCTCGGAAAATTGATTTTGGCGCAGGAAGCTCATCGGGGCTGCGTCGCTCTGCCCGATTCCAATGTCGTGGTGATATTCCTTTCCGATTCATCAAAAATCTTTTCCGATAAAATTATTTCGCTGCCCGCGGGAGAAACAAAACTGCGCTTATTGTTTAAGAACGATCATCGCTGGAATAATTGGGCAAAAGACACTACAGTTAAAATTACGCCGTCGGACACGTTGTTTTTAAATAAATTTCCGAATCATCCGAAATTCAAAACCGCTTTTAAATACATTCCCGTCTTAGACGAATCCAAAAATAAAGCGACCTGGCTGAAAAAGTCTTTAAAGCCCGGATTGGCTACTTTAGCCATTGCCTGCAACTGGGGATCTTTTTATTTAAAGCGCCGAGCGGACGATTATTATCGCCGCTACCGGCGGACGTCCGATTTAACAAGACTCAATTATTATTATTCCCGCACCCGCGATTTTGACAATTTTTCTAACGTTTTATTGACTGTTTCGGTAATTTCGATTTCCGTTTATCTGTATTTGTTGATCAAAGATTGAAGATGCGTGATGCGTGATGCGTGATGCGTAATGCGTAATGCGTAATGCGTAATGCGTAATGCGTAATGCGTAATGCGTAATGCGTAATGCGTAATGCGTATAATTGATTATCGACATTTAATCAAATGTCATTAAAAAGGAGCTGAAATTCTGATTTTAGATTTAATTTAGAAATCCGAAGAAAGAAATTAGAAACAACACCAAAACAAGTCTGGCATGGGACAGGTTTTCAAAATTAAAATATTCAAAACATTTTCAGTATTCTACCTAATTTTACTTTAAACTCCAACCTTTTTTTAATTTCTGTCATTCGGTCATTGGAATTATTTTCGGATTTCGATATTCGGATTTTGGATTTATAACTTTTTTCCTCAGTCCACCGGTAACTGGTCACATATTCGTTAAGGGTTAAGCGTTAAGCGTGTAAGCGGGTTCTCTGGTTACTGGTCGCTTGTCTCTGGTTGCTGGTCACTCATCACGCATCACGCATTACGACCTTGTTAAATATCGATTTATTCTGAATTTAAGACCCTCCTTTGAATTTCTGTCATTCGGTCATTGGAATTTGTTTCGGATTTCGATATTCGGATTTTGGATTTAATATCGAGGTTTAGCAGTTTAGCGGTTAGATTTTTAAGAAGCAAAGATTGCCGTTTACTGTCATTGCTTTAATCTTGAAAGAACTTTAATCTTTAATCTTGTAAGGACTTTAATCTTTAATCTTGTAAGGACTTTAATCTTTAATCTTGTAAGGACTTTAATCTTTAATTTTACTCGTTACTTGTCACTCTGTCACTCATTACGCATCACGACCTTGTCACTTTGTAACTTTGTTACTCTGTCACTCATTTAATATTTACACCAATCAAAATTATTCGTACATTTTTAACGATCCGCAGATAAAAGGAATGTAAAGATGAATAAAAAATTGTTTTTAATTGACGGCTCCGCGTTGTATTATCGGAGTTATTTCGCCTTTAGCCGCAATCCCTTAATCAATTCAAAAGGCGAGAACACATCGGCGACATTCGGCTTTCTAAACTCGCTGCTAAAATTAATCGATCTTGAACATCCGGAGTATCTGGCGATTGTGTTCGACACCAAAGAGCCAACATTCAGACACAAAATATTTGAAGAATACAAAGCCACGCGCGAAAAGATGCCCGAAGAGATGGCTGCCCAGTTTCCGCGGCTAATTGAAACATTAAAAGCGGCAAATTTCAATCTTTTGGAAAAAGACGGTTACGAAGCGGACGATCTCATTGGCACGTTAGCAAAACGTTTCGGACGCGAAGGGGTTGACGTTTACATTGTTTCCGGCGATAAGGACATGGCGCAACTGGTCAACGGACACGTTTTTCTTTACAGTCTGCCCAAAAAGCAGGATCAGCCCGAAATACTCGATCGCGAAAAAATCAAGAAAAAATACGGGGTATCTCCGGAGCAGATTATCGATTGGCTGGCTTTAATGGGCGACAAATCGGACAATATTCCCGGCATCCCGAAAGTCGGTGAAAAAACCGCAGCCAATCTTCTCAGAGATTTCGGTTCCATCGAAGAATTGTACAGGCGGATCGACGAAATCGATAAAGAAAACTTTCGCAATAAGCTTCTGCAGTTTAAGGATCAAACCCGCCTTTCGCGTCAGCTAACCGCAATCGATACAAACGTTCCGATTGACGTATCTTTGGACGATTTAAAATTTCGGATGTGGGATATGTCCAAACTCGGTCCCGTTTTAAAGGAATTGGAATTTCGCGGTCTTTATTCCAGAATGCTTGCCCTGAGCAAAGGAGATGAAGAGGCTTCCGAATTTAAAAAACACGATCAAACCAAAGTTGACTATTCTCTGATCACAACCGAAGAAGAACTCGATCGATTAATCGCGAAGTTGAAAAAGCAAAAGAAATTTGTGTTTGATCTGGAAACCAGTTCGTTGGACTTTTTGGATGCCGAAATCGCCGGGATTGCGATTTGCTGGGAGAAGGGAAAAGCCTCTTACATTTCGGTAAAGCATCAAGCCGACGGTTTGACTAAGCAGGTTGTTCTGGAAAAGCTGCGCGCCGTTTTTGAAGATCCCTCCGTTTTTAAAATCGCCCAAAACATCAAATACGACGCCATGATCATGGAAGAACACGGAGTTCGGGTAAAGGGGCTTTTTTTTGACACCATGATCGCTTCGTATCTTCTGAATCCTACGGGTCAACATAAATTGGACAAGTTAGCCGAAGAATATCTTGATTACCAGATGATCCACATTGAAGAGTTGATCGGAAAAGGCAAAAAGCAAAAAAAGATGACCGATCTTCCCGCCGAATTTGTTTTTGAGTATTCCTGCGAAGACGCGGACATCACTTTTCAACTTTATCTGATCCTGAAAGACCTGCTGGCAAAACACGACATGGAAAAGTTATTTTACGATCTGGAAATGCCGGTCGTTCATGTTTTGATGCGTATGGAACGGCACGGCATCAAAGTGGACAAGGACCTGTTGCGCGAACTTTCCGACAGGCTCGGCAAAAAGATAGCCGAGCTTGAAAGCAAAGTTTATCAGGCTGCCGGCGAGCAATTCAATTTAAATTCCCCCCAGCAATTGGGCGTAATTCTATTTGACAAATTGGAAATCCATAAGGAGCTGAACGGCAGAAAACCTTCGCGCACCAAGACCGGTCAATATTCCACTTCCGAAAAAACTCTGGAGCGCTATGCGGCTCATCCGGTTGTGGCGGCTATTATGGAGCATCGTAAGCTGGTCAAATTAAAGAACACCTATCTCGACGCCCTGCCGCAGTTGATTCACCCAAAAACCGGACGCATTCACACTTCGTACAATCAAACGGTAACCGCGACCGGACGCCTTTCTTCCAGCAATCCCAATCTGCAGAACATTCCTATTCGCACCGAATTGGGCAAAGAAATCCGCCGCGCGTTTATTCCCTCGCATCCGGATTATTTAATATTGAGCGCCGATTATTCGCAGATTGAATTACGCATTATGGCGCATCTTTCCGGCGACGAAACGATGATCGAAAATTTCAAGAAGAACATGGACATCCACGCCGCCACAGCAGCGCTTATCTTTAACATTCCCGTGGAAGAGGTCACGCCCGATCATCGGCGCAAGGCGAAAGAAATCAATTTTGGCATCATTTACGGCATGAGCGAATACGGACTGGCAGCCCGGCTGGGAATAAGCAATGACGAGGCGAAAGAGTTTATCGCCGATTATTTTGCCACTTATCCCAAAATAGGATTTTACATGCAGCGCGTTATCGAAGAAGCGCGGCAGCGCGGTTACGTGGAAACCATGATGCACCGTAGAAGATATTTACCCGAAATTCGCAATTCCAACCGACAAATAAGAGAATTTGCCGAACGCACAGCTATTAACACGCCCATTCAGGGTTCCGCCGCGGATCTCATTAAAAAAGCTATGATCGAGATTCAACGCTACATCGAAAAGAACGATTTCCCGGCGCAAATGCTGCTGCAGGTTCACGACGAACTGGTATTTGAAGTGAAAGATTCCAAGGCAGAGGATTTCGCCAAAAAGGTTAAGGATATTATGGAAAATGCGATTAAATTAGAAGTGCCGTTGGTGGTCGATTGCGGAATCGGGAAAAACTGGTTAGAGGCGCATTGATTTCACAATTTTTGATGAGAAGTTTTTAAATCCGTTATTGCCGTTCTTGATTACGAATCGACGACTATCAAAAATCAATATCGCGACATGATTCTTTTTGACAGGACAATCCCGTTGACAAACCGTCTGTTAAATCCGGAAGTTTTTAATTTGAATAACGATAGTCAATCCGGAGAATACAAAATAAGCCGTATTTTAAATTGACATTTATTTTCACTTTTTTTATACTATATTCAGTTATAATCATATACAAATCAAAAATCAACTCATTTTATCATAGATTCGTCTGTTGACCGGAATAGCAGGCGCGAGACCCATACCTACCGG
>JAJRSN010000120.1 GCA_024278715.1 Calditrichota bacterium | reverse complement strand
CGTGCCGCCGTAACCGGGGATTATTCCCAGATTAATTTCGGGTTGACCGAAGCGGGCATTTTCCGAAGCAATACGAATATGACATGCCATGGCTAATTCGCAGCCTCCGCCCAGGGCAAAACCGTTTACCAGAGCAATAACGGGTTTGGGAAAATTTTCGATTCGATCGAAGAGTTTCTGTCCAAAGCGGGCAAAGCGAATGGCGGATTCTCCGTTCAGGTCTTTAATCTCTTTGAGATCAGCTCCCGCAACAAACGCCTTTTCGCCGGAGCCGGTTAACAGAATACCTTTGATATTTTCGTCAGCCTGCAAATCGCTAAACAGGCTTGATAACTCTTCCAAAGTCCGGCGGTTGAGCGCGTTAAGTTTATCCGGACGATTTATGGTGACAACACCAATCGCCCCTTCAATTTCAACCAATAAATTTTGAAATGACATAACTCCCCCAATGTTAAAAATGAACTTTAGAGTAGCTCCACACGACTTTGATCGCCGATGAGAAAGCGGTGCGTCGCCGGACGACCGGCGGTCTTGATTACTTCCACGTCGTTGCCTAACAGACTATGCTCGATGCGGATATCCACGTCGATAATTTTGCAGTCTTTAAGAATGATGCTGAATTCCACTTCGCTGTTTTTTATCTGACAGTTGTCGTAAATCGATGTAAACGGACCGATATAACTGTTTTCGATGATCGTGTCTTTTCCGATGATAACGGGACCTCTGACGGTGGAATTAATAATTTTGGAACCGGACTCGAGCGTAACCTTTCCCGTAACAAGGCTGTTGTCGTCCGCTTCGCCCTCGATCCGCGGTTCCAGATTATCAAGGATAAGACGATTGGCTTCCAACAGATCGTACGGTTTACCGGTATCCTTCCACCAGCCTGTAATTTCGGAGTAAGTGATTTTGAAATTATGATCGAGCAGATATTGATGGGCGTCAGAAATTTCCAGTTCGCCGCGTTCGCTCGGTTTAATATTATTCACGGCTTCAAAAATGGATTTATCGTAGATGTAAATTCCGGCAACCGCGTAATCGCTTTTAGGGTATTTGGGCTTTTCTTCGATGCGCACAATGCGATCGCCGACAATTTCCGGAACGCCGAAACGCTGAGGATCTTTGACCTTTGCCAGCGTAAGATGGCAATTGCTCTTATTCTTTTCGAACGCTTCGATAAAATGACGCAAACCGCCCACGACCATGTTATCGCCGAGATAAAAGACAAACGGCTCCTCGCCGATAAAATCCTGAGAAATTTTTACCACGTGCGCCAATCCTAAAGGAGCCTCCTGCGGAATAAAAGTTAAAGAAACGCCAAATTGCGAACCATCACCAAGAGCTTCGGGAACGGCATTCGATTCTGCGCTGTAAACTATTCCGATTTCCGTGATTCCCGCCTGAGCGCAGTATTCGATGGCGTACTGAATGATCGGTTTATTGGCAACCGGAATCAAATGTTTGTTTTGTGTGTGGGTTAAGGGTCGTAAACGGGTTCCCCGTCCTCCGCTGGTGATGAGCGCTTTCATAGCAGATCCTCTCAAATAAATTATTGGTTGTCAAATTGTCGATATTCGGAAAATAATATGGTTTAAAATATAAAGTTCATCGCATAAGTTCAAGTGATCTTTTGCGTTTTTAATTGGAATAAAGCTGTTTTTTGGAATTTCTGAACAAAATAAACGATTTACAGTTGAAGCCGTCTGGATTGCAGAAAATATGATGCTAATTTTTAGCGGAAACTTCTTGCAAATAAAGAATGTTCTTAATAAATTAGCGCTCTCGGGTAAAGAGTGCTAAAATTAACTTACTGATTTTAAAGAAGTAAAAAAATCTGTAATTAAAATGTAACTTTTGAAGATCGAGATCAATCTAAAACAATTTGAAAAACTAATAAATAGGTTAAACAATAAAATGGAGGAAACTGTAAATGGCAGCCAAGATTATTGAGTTTGATACTCAAGCACTGAACAAAATTAAGGATGGAATCGATGTTCTAGCCAAAACTGTCAAAATCACTCTGGGTCCCAGAGGACGTAATGTGGTTATCGATAAAAAATTTGGCGCACCTACTATAACTAAAGATGGAGTTACGGTAGCCAAAGAAATCGAACTGGAAGATCCTTTTGAGAACATGGGCGCTCAGATGGTTAAAGAAGTGGCTTCCAAAACCAGCGATATCGCCGGTGACGGAACCACTACGGCGACTGTTCTGGCTCAGGCTATTTTTACTCAGGGATTAAAGAATGTCGTTGCCGGAGCCAACCCCACGGATTTGAAACGCGGTATTGACAAGGCAATTTTAAAGGTTGTGGATTATTTGAAAGAACTGTCGCGCGAAGTAGCCGGTAAAAAAGAAATCGCGCAGGTCGGATCCATTTCCGCCAACAACGACCCGACGATCGGCGACCTGATTGCCGACGCCATGGATAAAGTCGGTAAAGACGGCGTGATTACCGTTGAAGAGGCTAAGTCTATCGAAACAACGCTGGAAGTCGTCGAAGGTATGCAGTTTGACCGCGGTTATGTTTCCCCTTATTTCGTGACCGATTCTGAAACCATGGAAGCTGTTCTGGAAGATCCTTTCATCCTGATTCATGATAAAAAAATCAGCGCCATGAAAGACCTGCTTCCGGTACTGGAAAAAGTGGCTCAAACCGGAAGACCTATGTTGATCATTGCCGAAGACATAGAAGGCGAAGCTTTGGCAACTTTGGTTGTTAACAAACTGCGCGGCACTTTAAAGGTTTGTGCCGTAAAAGCTCCCGGTTTTGGCGATCGCAGAAAAGCCATGCTGGAAGACATCGCTATTTTGACCGGCGGACGCGTGATCAGCGAAGAAGCCGGCTGGAAGCTGGAAAACGCAACTCTGGATGATTTGGGACGCGCCAAACGCATTACCATCGATAAAGACAATACGACTATCGTTGAAGGCGCAGGTTCAACCGAAGATATCAAAGGGCGCGTTAATCAGATTAAAGCCCAGATTGAAAACACCACCAGCGATTATGATCGTGAAAAATTGCAGGAACGTCTGGCTAAATTAGCCGGCGGCGTGGCTGTGCTCAAAATCGGCGCCGCTACCGAAGTTGAAATGAAAGAGAAAAAAGCCCGCGTTGAAGACGCTTTGCACGCTACCCGCGCGGCTGTTGAAGAAGGTATTGTTCCCGGCGGCGGCGTGGCTTTATTGCGCGCAGTTAAAGCTCTTGACGATTTGAAATTGGAAGGCGACGAGAAAATCGGTGTGCAAATTGTACGCCGCGCTCTGGAAGAACCGATTCGTCAGATCGCCGAGAACGCAGGTTTTGAAGGTTCTGTTGTTGTGAACAAAGTAATAGAAAGCGACGGAGCTTTCGGCTTTAACGCTCAAACCGAAAAGTTTGAAGACCTTCTTAAAGCGGGCGTAATTGATCCGACCAAGGTTACGCGCAGCGCTCTGGAAAACGCTTCTTCGGTTGCCGGTTTATTGCTTATGACTCAGGCGATGATTACCGAAAAACCCGAACCCGAAAAAGCCGCTCCTCCCGCACCGGGCGGCATGGGCGGAATGTACTAATAAAAATATTAAAGCCCTTAATAAAGCGGAGTTGCGCAGGCAGCTCCGCTTTTTGCTTTTTTAGCGGAATTTTTTAAAGCTTAAGGGTATAAGAGTTAAGCGGCTTCTTCGGTCATCGTAATGCGTAATGAGTTATCGACATTTAATCCGTTGTCGTTAAATTGATTATTCGTTAAGGGGTAAGGGTATAAGCGTTAAGCGTGCCTATCCAAACTACAAGTCACGTTCTTGTCACTGGTTACTTGTTACTATATCACTTGTCGCTTTTATCTTTAATCTTGAAAGAACTTTAATCTTAAAT
>JAJRSN010000119.1 GCA_024278715.1 Calditrichota bacterium | reverse complement strand
GTTGGATTTGCTTTTGGTCGATGGCTTCCAACACCTGTTCAATTTTTCTATCCGTCTGCAATTGTTTTAATTCCAGGGAATCCAGCCGTTCGAATATGCGGGCATTGGCGATTAGAAAACGGCGCATGGCGACAAATGCATTCATGATCTGAATGCTCACTTTTACAGCCGTTTCGCTTTTCAACACAGCGGAAAGCATGGCTACTCCCTGTTCGGTGAAAGCATAGGGTGGTCGTCTTAATCCTTTTTTATCTGCTTTGGACATCACAATTTGTGATTTCCAAAGAGCAAATTCTTCATTGGTCAATTGAAAACAAAATGCTTTTGGGAAGCGCGCAATGTTCCGCTTAACAGCCTGTATTAATACTCTTGTTTCAACATTATAAAGAGATGCTAAATCTCGATCCAGCATCACCTGCACGCCGCGTATGGTGTAAATATTTTTTTGAATTGAAGCGGCGTCGTAAAGCGCTATTTGATTCTTAGCATCTTCCATTTTTTAACCTGTAATTTTTTTTTGACGTCAAAGTTTGTGATTTCAAATCTATTACTTTAAGTTATTACCACTGTTCAATATCACCTTTTTTCAGATTTCCCAACAGCGAAAACGCCGTTTTGTCCATTTTGGAGAAGGCAAACCACTTTTTACCCAAATCTTTCAACGATGCGCCAAAATGGTAAACGTCTTTGTCGTCAATAATCAAAAAGCGGTCGTGGGCTTTGGCAAATTTTTTTTAATTCCAGAGTGGGGTACTGGGCGTTAAATTTTTTTACATCCAGTAACATGGCTTTTGTAATTTTGCTTGTAAAAATGGTTACCTTTACATTCTTTTTCTTTTTGCTGAACAGGTCTAAAACCGTTTCATCGATGTAGTTGTCAATCAACAGAATGGATTTGTTCGCTTTGCGGACAAGCCCGGAAACAAATTTGTGAGCGTCGAAAATTTGACCGTTAAAGAAGATGCCTTGTTTGGGTTCTATTTCCTTACTTTGTAAAGCGTTAAAAACTTTTTCAAATTTTTCATTAGATTCTATTTCATGTTTCATTTGCCTTTTTTCAATTGTATCCAATCGATGAAAGATGGTTGCGTTGCGTAAAATATATTTACGCATTTTAACAAAGGCACGCATAATTAGAATGTTTATTTCAATAGCCCTATCACTTTTTAAAACGGAAGAGAGCATTGCAACTCCCTGTTCTGTAAAAACATACGGTTTTGCTCCTCCAAGGTGTTGTTTTGAAGGTATCACAGATTGTGATACCAGATTATCAATTTCATTTTCTGTCAATTCAAACATAAAATCGTCGGGAAATTTTTTTTATTCCGCTTAACTGCCTGCTTTAACGCCCTCGTTTCCACTTGATATAAAGATGCCAAATCTCTGTCAACCATGACGTAAACACCACGAATAGTAAAGATACTTTTTTGGATATCGGCTATTTTAATTATTTTGCTTGTTTCATTCATTGCCATCATTGATTTTAAAATTAACAATCATTTACTTTATCGTTGATTCTGCTGCGAAGCACAGCGGAAAGCATAGCCACGCCCTGTTCAGTGAAGGCATAGGGATTTACAGAAGAGTGTTTTAGTATTTTGAACCGGTCACAATTTGTGACCAGTTCAAGTTTTTCATGATTATTTAGTTGAAATCTAAACGCATCCGGGAACCTGTCTAAATTCCTTTTTACGGCTTGATTTAACACTTTGGTGTTAACACCGTAAAGTTCGGCTAAATCCCTGTCGATCATCACCTGCACACCACGAATGGTGAAAATGCGTTTTTTAATGTCCGATACGGCGATGATTTGGTTTTTATCGCTCATCTTTCAACGCAATTTTTGCCAAATTTTCTAGAATTTTTTTATTCAGTTCAGCTTCTTCTTTAAGCTGTTCTTCAAATTCCGCTTTCAGTTTGCTAAAGCGCTCGTTAAAGTCGAAATCATCTTCATCATCTGGCAGTCCCACCTAGCGTCCGGGCGTCAGCACATAATCTAGCGCGGCTACTTCTTCCACTGTGGCGGATTTGTAAAAGCCCTTTACATCTTCATAGCTGCGTCGATGTTTTTGCGCAGTTTGTCTGCGGCTTTCTTGATGTTCTTCTTTGTTGTTGTTATTTCGTGCCATTCAGATTTTCCTGTTAAAACGAGAAATTAACGAATTATGGGAGATAACCGCCCGGGACATAATATAATATTGAAACTCATTGGTAATTTAATAAAATTTATTTCATTTAGAAAAAACTTTATAAACACATACAATTTTTTACTTTATTGTTCTTGCTTTAAACGGCAAAAATTCTGTCTTTTATGACGTGAATATAATCGCAAATCATAAATCATAAATCGCAAAGGTTTGATAAAGAATGTCTCTGAGAACTTCCGCCGTCGTGTGTCGTCTGTATTCTTCTGTTGAGCGGATGTCGCTGATGGGGCTGATTTCCCGGCGAATCATCTGACAGGCTTGTTCGATTAATTTTTCATCCGGTTTTTTATCTCTGAGAATTTCTTCCGTGCGCCGATGCCGGTTAATCTGCGGAGCAACGCTGCCGGAACAAATACGAATGTCTTTTACGATTCCGTCATTTAACCAGCCTAACACGGCTAAATTCAGTTTACTTATCGCCAAAGCCGAACGCTGACCGACCTTGCGAAAAGCCCAGAACTGTCCCTCTCTTTCGTGGAAGGGGATTTCGATAAAGGCAATGTATTGTTTTTCGCCGAGAATTGTCTGCCCAGGTCCGGTCATTATTTCATCGATTTTTTTTATCGTGAATTTGCCGTTTCGGGCGGGACCAATCCAAATATTGGCGTCCAAAACCGCTAAAACAGGCAGGCTGTCCCCGGCTGGCGAGGCATTGGCAATGTTGCCGCCCAATGTGCCTCGATTTTGAATTTGCACCGAACCGATCTGCCTACAGGCTTCAACAAGAATGGGCAGCAGTTCCCGAACAACAGAATTTTTAATGATCCGGGAATACGGAACCGCGGCGCCGATTCGCACGGAAGAATCCTTTACACCTAAAGTTTCGTGCAATTCCGAAACCGAAGTCAAATCGATTAAATTGGCAGCCGCCCGCCATCTTTCCGTTTGAACCATCAAGTCTGTGGCTCCGGCTACAAAGGTGAAGGGCGGGACGTTTTGTTCGATAATCCGATCCAATTCCTTTAAATCACGAGGGCGAAAAACGGTATTATTTTTTGACATAATGCGATACCTCCGCCTCCGGTTGTCGTCTCAAATCTTCCTGCAGAGACAAATCCTTAACCGCTTCGATAATTTTAGTATAACCCGTACAGCGGCAAAGGTTTCCCGCCAGTTTTTCTTTAATCTCTTCTTCGTCAGCCGGTGATTTTTTTTCTTTCAGAAATGCCACGGTTGAAACAACAAATCCGGAAAGACAAAATCCGCATTGAACGGCGCCGTGTTCCACGTAAGCACGTTCTATTGCGGCATAGCCCGGCAATTCTTTTAATCCTTCCAGCGTAATAACTTCGCTTCCGTCCGTCTGGAAAGCGGGTATTAAACAGGAGTTGACGCGCTCGCCGTTAAAAATCACAGCGCAGGCGCCGCATTCGCCTTTGCCGCAGCCTTCTTTGACCGATATTAAATCAAGGTCGTCGTGCAGAATATCCAAAAGGCGTTTCTTGGGGGAGACATCGAGCTCAACTGATTTTCCGTTTACGATAAAGGAGATTCTCATATCAGGCTCCTTTTTCTTTTAAAGTCCGAACGACAGAAAACAAATCTTCGGGCATTACGGGCAGCCTGGTAAAAGGGTAGTTAAAAATCATCCACAATGCCGAAATAACAGCCGGGGCGGCGCCGACAAAGGGAAGTTCTCCCAAGCCTTTGGCGCCGAACGGACCAAAGGGATAGGGATTTTCCAGTATTTTTACATCCATTTCAGGCATGTCCGCAGAAGAAGGAATGATGTAATCGGTAAAACCCGTAATATCAAAATATCCGTTTTTTAAACCGACTTTTTCGTAAATGGCGTAACCGATTCCCTGCAGCGAACCGCCCTGTATTTGAGCGATTGCCTGATCGTAATTAATCGCCTTGCCGATTTCGTGGGTGGTGAAATATCTGGCAACGGAAATCTCAAAAGTAACGGGATCAACCTCAACTTCAGCCACTGCTGCCGCCCATGAAAATACCGGATAAGCGTCTCCCTTCCAGCGGATATCGTCAAATTTGATGACGGGCGGATGACTGTATTGTTTTTCGACGAAAAGTCCGGCGTATTTTTGGGCGACTTCACGGAAAGAGATGATTTGTTCGCCGTCATAAAAATAGCCCAGGCGATATTCAAACGATTTTCCCGTTTCGCTGTTTAATTTTTTTGTCAGCCGGGAAATGATCTCCTTGCCCGCCTCAACCAGAAGGCTCCCCACAACCATGGTGGTGCGTGACGCCACGGTAGGTCCGGAATTTGGAACAAGATCGGTGTTCACTTCAGTCAAAAGGATGAGTTCGCGATCGATGCTCAGGGTTTTGGCTAAAATATTTTTAAGCGCCGTTTCTTCGCCCTGCCCCATCTCGGTTTGCGACGAAAAAATAACCGGCATTCCTTCTTTGTTTATCTCCACCCGAATTTTTCCCTTAATCCGGTTTTCTCCGGTTCCGGTAAAACCGGCGCCGTGCAGCGAAACGGACAAACCGATTCCCTTCAACATATCGTCGGCGTTCTTTTTCGGATAAACACCCTTTAACAAACGTTCGAGAATTGGCGCGTTCCCTTTTTTGTAAGTGTTATATTTTCGGACATAATCGCTGCGTTCAAGAACGTCGGTAAAAGTTTCTTCCGCCGAAACGCTGTAGCGCAGAATCTGTCCGGTGGCTGTGGATTGACCTTCTTTAATGAGATTGAGGCGGCGTACTTGATCAGGACGCAGATTTAGCCGGTGAGCGATTTCTTCGATGAGCATTTCGATGGCAAAAACAGCCTGCGGTCCGCCGAAACCTCTGAAGGCTCCGCTGGGAACGGTGTTTGTGGCAACGGCTTTGGCTAAAATACGCACGTGCGGTACGTGGTAGCAGCCAGTGGCGGTGAGCGCCGATCTTGCCAGAACGACCTGTGACAATGTGCAATAGGCTCCGCCGTCCAAATAGATGGTTAAATCCAATCCCAGAATACGCCCGTTTTTATCCACATACGCGATATCTTTATGATAAGAAGGATGCCGCTTGGTGGTGACCCGCACATCTTCTTCACGATCGAAAAACATAGCCACCGGATGTCCGCTCTTTACGGCGAGCAGGGCTGCGTGACCAGCCAAAAGCGACGGAAAATCTTCCTTGCCTCCGAACGCGCCTCCCGTCGCGGCTTGAATAACCGTAACGTGTTTTTTACCGCCGAACATCTCATCTAACGCCGCTTTGATGTAATACGGGCATTGCATGGAACCTTTGATGATTACTCGGTCTTCTTCGGGAATAGCCACAACGCCCTGCGGCTCTAAATAAAGATGTTCCTGAAATCCTGTTTCGGATTCCAATTCCACTATTGCAAAGGCATTTTGCCGGGCTTGTTCGATGTTTCCTTTTTCAATACGAATCTCTTTGAAGATGTTGCGCTCGCCGAAAATTTTTACGTCGCTATTTTCCGATTGTAACATATCGAGCACGTAAGGCAGAGGCTCGTAATTCACTTTGACATGTTCTCCGGCTTCCCGAAGCGTCTCTTTATCGGCGGCGGCAATTAAAACTACCGGTTCGCCTGCGTAATTCACGATTTCTTCGGCTAAAAAGGGCATGTCGTTTTCCAGCATCGCCACGTAATTATTGGCGATCTCTTTTGCCGTCACTACTGTAACCCTGTTCCAGTCGAAATTTTTATCGAATGTAATTGATTTTATTCGCGCGCGGGGAAGGGGACTGCGTATGGCGGCGCCAAACCAGAGTCCGGGAATTTTTTCGTCGCGGATGTAGCGGGTCTCTGCGCGCAGTTTGCCGACAGCATCGACTCGAAAGTCGTTTGGATTGGCTTTCATATTTTTCCCTAAAAAATAATAATACTTTTTACTGTTATTCGCCGCCGAATTTTCATAAACGACATTGCAACCTCCGATCGGGAAAGGTTTACAATAATATAATGAATATTCGGGTCACGTTCACGGATAATTTTCGACAAATAAGATGAGCTCCCGTTTTTTTAATAGGAACATTTGAAATAATTCCGTCGAATCTATTTCACCCCCAAAATGTCTTTCCATTCGGCGGCTGAACACGCCTCGGGCATTGCATTCCACTTTTGTAAAGCCCGAACGTCCTTCAAACCGCTTCCGGTTATCAGCAGCAAGGCTTTCGTTCCGTTTTCTATCTGCCCGTTTTTTTTCATCTTTCGGTAAGCGGCAAAGGCTGCGGCTGAGGCTGGTTCCGCCAGTAAGCCCGCTTTTTCGGCAACAGTTTTTTGCGCTTTTAGAATGGCTTCGTCAGAAACGGCAATGGCGATTCCGTCAGATTCCCGCACGGCTTCGGCTGCCATAAACAGATTCCGCGGCGCTCCCGCTGAAATGCTGTCCGCTAAAGTGCGTGCTTCCCTGTATTCGAATTTTCCCGTTCGGAGATAGCGAACCAGAGCGTCGCTTCCGGTTGACTGAACGGCGACGAGCCGCGGAAGCGTCTCAATCCATCCGAGCTGAACTAATTCCCTGAGTCCCTTGTAACTCCCTGAAATAATAACCCCGTCTCCCACGGGCACAAAAATCAGATCGGGTAATTTTCCTTTCATTTGGATAAACAGATCAAACGCGGCTGATTTTTTTCCTTCGATGGTCAGGGGATTGTAGGCTGTGTTGCGGTTGTACCAGCCCAATTTTCCGCTGATTTCCAGAGACAGATCGAAAGCCGAATCGTAATCGCCCTTTACGAGGTGTATTTGCGCGCCAAAGGATTGAATTTGCAGTAATTTTGCCAGCGGAATGGACTCGGGAACCCAGATGCGCGCCTTGAGTCCCGTTCGCGCGCAGATTCCCGCCAGAGAAGATCCCGCATTGCCAGTGGAGGCTGCGGAAATTTCTCGAATTCCCATCTGCAAAGCCTTTAATGCCACCAGAATGCTCGCACGATCCTTGTACGAAAACGTGGGATTTCGGGTGTCGTCCAAAATCAGAATTTCGCTTCCATCGAATTCAAAGCTTAAAATTTGATTCGAAGGAAGAATAAGATTGCGCAGCAGTTTTTGCGAAACCGATTTTATGCCGTCGCCGCTAACATCGTATTCAAGCGGCAGAAGTTGAGGATAAAGCCAGGGAATTCCGGCAGGCAGCCGCAGAAAATGCTCGCGTGAAATTTTACGCCGGATTTCATCGTAATCGTAAACTATGTTAAGAACGCCCTGCAGCGGCTCGTTTTTTCCGGCTTTCCCGCACGAAGGGCAGAGGTAGAATAAATTTTCCTCAATCTTTTCGGCGGGATATTTTTGCTGACAGTTTACGCACTGATAAAAATAACGGTTTTTCATAAAATTATCTCTGATTTTGATACCTGTGGTTTTTGAAAATAGGGTCATCCTTTCACTCTGCCCGTTTGGACGGCTTTGATTAAGAGGGGCGGTTTGTCAGAGCGTCAGTAGGACAGGTTTCGGGATGACTCTATGCTTCTTGACATTCCCCGGTTACAGAATCAAGGACAGTAAAGCCTTTTGCACGTGCAGGCGGTTTTCCGCTTCCTGGTAAACCACGGAATGCGGTCCGTCGATAACGCCCGACGTAACTTCCTTGCCCCGGTCCGCGGGAAGGGGATGCATGTAAAGCGAATGAGGTTTGGTCAGGGACATGCGTTTTTCGTCGGCGACCCAACCCGGATATTTTTCTATTAATTTAAGTCCTTCCCGTTCATTCTGCGTGTAAACCAACGGACCCCATGACTTGGGAATTACAACATCGGCGTCTTCAAAGGCGTCTTCCATTTTATGGCTGATTTCAAATTTTACCCCGGCTTTTTCTGCGTTTTTCTTTGCCTGTTCAACAATTTCCGGCATCAGTTCAAATTCGGGCGGATGCGCCAGAGTGACGTCTATTCCAAAACGCGGCATCATTAAAATCAGGCTTTGCGGTACGGAAAGCGGACGGATGTAATTAGGCGCGGAGGTCCAGCTCACCCCCAACTTAAGTCCGCGTGTGTTTTCGCCGAAATGTTCCGTAATTGTAAAGTAATCGGCTAATATTTGTGCAGGATGATAAATATCGCATTGCATATTGACAATCGGTACTCTGCTTGCAGCCC